>JACPDY010000070.1 GCA_016183775.1 Bacteroidota bacterium | reverse complement strand
AGCTGGGATAATTCCTTCACACTCTCTTTGATGTGTATTGTTTTTGCGAATGACACATTGTTATATTTATAGTTTAGTCCAAAAATAATAAAAAAAATCTATTCTGCAAATATTGGACTGAATTTTATTTATAATTGGTATTAATGTAAAACCAATAGCACTTATGACTTACGGCCATCTCCTGTCCTCTCCTTTATAATTACTGCCAAAGGACGGGCCTCTATTTTACTTTCAAGCCAGTACATAAGATTAAAAAAGTCAAATGCTTCCCTTTCATACGGATCACCGGCAAGCTCCAGCAACTCCTTATGAAAGCGCATAAATTCTGCTTTCAGATTTTTTCGGTCAGTTATGTTTATCAGATTTTTGAAAAAACGAATAAGACTGTTTTCATATCTGTATTGTCCTTTATTCTTAATTAAAAACTGGTAATACGACCTGATAAGAGATTGCACTGTTTCTAAATTATCCAGCTCATAATGGATGATTATTTCCGAAATACGCGCGTTCGAATAAAAATCATGAAAAGATCCGATCTTAGGGTCATTCAGGATCTTATTGTTCCAAAGCAATGCCTCATGGAATTTGCCACAAACAATGTATAATACTTCAATATTCACATATAAAGCATAACAGGCAGGCTTGTGAATTATGCCTTCGTATTGTGTCAATTGCTGTTCCATCACCGGCACTTGCATCAACCCCTCTTTATGACGACCAGTATATACAAAATAAATAATTTCCTTACTCGCACAAAATCCGAATATCCTGGCTCTTTCGATAGTAGTGAGTGCCTCAATCAATTGTAATTTGTCGATGCTGACTTTGAGCTCTTCATACTTATGAAGTGCAATTTGCGCATTCATCAGGTTGTTCAACCCGAACATATAATTGTTCAATTCTTGCTTTAACTGCACCTGATCGGATTCCAGGTGACGTATCGAATTTTTACTGCTGCGATAGGCGGCTTCAATGTCACCAATGCTGTAATAATAAAGCTCTTTAATTATGTAATGAAATATACCGGTACGGTAGGACAATAATGTTCGTGGATCTTTATCAAGAAGTGACTTCGCTTTCTCATAGATCTCTTTTCGCTCACCTTCACTTCGTATTATTTTACCAAGCCGACTGCGTTTGTATATTAACAGGTTAATTATCTTCCTGTGCTCCATCTGCTCCTTCAGCGCTTCAATAGTGCCCGTGGATTCTTCGTATCCTTTTTCAAATATTCGTTTGTGCTGCGAAGTGTTAAAGGCCACATTGGCGATCATGTGTTCAAGCTGATATATTTCTATGAGCAGCGGATGCTTTTGATAGGTCTGTGCCAGCTTTTTAGCCTTCAGCAATAACTTATTGCTATGTTCAAAAAGTCCTTTCTGAAAAAGTATCTCAACATCCTTCAGCTTATCCTTTATTTCCATGCTCACATTATGGCTTTGTTGCTGTGAACGCAGACTTCGAAGAATGAGGTTATACAAATATTTTTTTGCAGCAGCAAAAGCCCTGATACTCAATTTATCCTTCAGCTTTTTTTCATCATATTCCTTTTGCCTGACAATGGCGTTAAAAAGATCGAGGTAAATCTTGGTTCCGGCCTGGAAAGAAGAAAATATTTTGAAATATCGCTTCTCCGACTGACTAAGTGAATGAACCAATTCAAAGAGTTGAGAAGATGGCATTTAGGTTATTTATAATATTATATTCTAATATACTGATAATCTATTAATTAATAAAATATTATTATAGTTAGGTTAATCATTTATTTGAAAATCTATTTTGGAATCCGGGCTTTCCTGAAGTAAATTCATTACAGTGAGTTCATTAGTATAAAGCAGAAACAATCATAAACAGAAGTTTGCTCCCAAGAATACAAAAACATTAATGTCATTAAGAATAGTTAAATCAGTACTAAAATATTAAGCCATGACAAAAAAGATCTACCTCTCCGCCACGCTCTTCATATCTATTGTTTTGGCTTTCGGCCAAAATGGTCTGACAAAGAACATTGGTAACTCTGTTGGTTTTGCCAGGCTCATTAATAATGCATCAACTTCATCTGGCACTAACTCATCGTTTATTTTACCGACACCTTCAGGAACTTTTATTGCCGGTAAAGTAAATCTCAAAAGATCATTTGACAACACAATCGAAATAATTGGCAATGGAAGTGAAAGCGCAAGTACATTCAGCCTGAGCGTAAATAAAAATGGTGATGTGGACGGATTGTATACTTCTATAAAAGACAGAAAGGCATACAAATATTTTACAGATGAGACAAGTAACAATTTAATGGTTAAAGAAATAAATATTGAATCTGTTCTTTGCATAGATTACAAACAAGCTCCAGATAATACTGCTCAAAAAAAAGAAGCCGCACCTTCTGCTGTGAATGCAATACCATTATTTGAAAGCAAACCCGGCTCACAATTTGTTGTTTATATCGACTTAGATGGTGAATCATCAACAAGCAGCTGGAATGGAGGGGTTACCATTGATGCCGTTGCCCGTCCCTGGACAAATGCTGATGTTCAAACAATTTGGGAGATTGTGGCTCAGGACCTCCTAACATTCGATGTGAACGTAACAACAGATAGAGCTGTATTTGATGCCGCTGATGTATTCAAGAAAAAAATGTGCATCGTTACCTCAACAACTACCGCCTCACCCGGAGCAGGTGGAGTTGCCTATATTGGCTCCTTCGATGATGGAAAAGGCAATCCATGCTGGGCATTTAACAATGGCGCTAAAACGGCCGGAGAAACTGTTTCACATGAAATCGGGCATACTTTAGGATTGCACCATGATGGAAAAACTACCGGGACAACCTACTATTCGGGTCATGCTGATTGGGCACCGATAATGGGTAGTTCTTATACAAGAGCAGTTGGCCATTGGAGCATCGGAGAATATACCGACGCAAATATGTTGGAAGATGACCTGGTATTCATAGGTACCAAAAATGGTTTCGCGCCTAAACCCGATGATATTGGTAATACAACCACCACAGCCAAGGTTCTCACCATTGAATCAAATGGGTCGGTTTTAGATGTTTTGAACAAAGGAATAATTAACAACAGAACAGACCTCGACTTATTCAAATTTACTACCGCCATCACGGGCAATGTAAACCTTACAATTAAGCCTTTTTACAAATATCCCAACCTGAATATAAAAGCCAGGCTGCTGGACGCAAATGGTGCAGAACTCGCACTTGCGGATCCAACGACTTCAATGTCGGCTACTTTATCTTCCACAGCTGTACCTGCCGGTACCTATTATATAGAAATAGATGGTGTTGGAAATGGCACGGATCCAACTGTTGGGTACTCTGACTATTGTTCGATCGGTGATTATTATATTACCGGTACCGTTCCATTGGCCAGTAATAATCCGGTTGCTGACTTTGTTACAAACTCCTCTAAGTTTTGCGAAGGCACCCAGGTAACATTTAATGATGCCTCTTTAAATGGAGCGGCATCATGGAACTGGGCATTCCCCGGCGGCAACCCTTCCTCCTCTACTTCCCCAAACCCTACTGTTACTTATTACACCCAAGGCTCTTATGACGTAAAATTAGTTGTACAGAATTCATTTGGGAAAGATTCGATGTTAAGAACAAACTATATAAAAGTCGACAATGCTCCTTCGGCTCCCACTACAGTCGATGATAACAGATGCGGACCGGGACTTGTTAACCTTTCTGCAAACGGCGGAGGAGGCACAATTGAATGGTATGATGCCCCTACCGGAGGAACACTCATTAATAGCGGAAATACCTTTTCACCAAACCTGAATACAAATACAACATATTACGTTCAGGAGTCCGGAATGTCGGCCGCGCAAAAAACAGGTGCAGTTGATAATACAATTAGCACAGGAGGCTATTTTACCAATAACGACTCGAGAGGTTTGTTGTTTGATGTGCTTGGATCATGTGTTTTAAAAACAGTTAAAGTGTATGCCAATACCTCAGGAAACAGAACTATTGAAGTTAGGCAAGGCGTCGGAGGAACTGTTCTTCATACCAAGACAGTAAATATACCTGCAGGTGAAAGCAGAGTAACACTTAATTTTAACCTTCAACCGGGAACCCAGTATCACATTAAAGTTACAGGCACCTTAGTTGACCTATACCGTAATAATGGTGGAGCCTCCTACCCTTATACACTTGCCAACCTGGTATCCATTACTGAAACGGATGCCGCACCGGGCAGCCCAAATTATTATTATTACTTCTATGATTGGGAAGTGACAGTACAAGGATGTTCAAGTGTAAGAGTTCCTGTTACAGGCACAATAAACCAGGTTCCTCAAACACCAACCATTTCGCAAAGCGGTGTGATACTAACTTCAAGTGAATCGACCGGCAATCAATGGTATTTAAATGGTGTATTGATCCCCGGAGCCACGAATCAGACCTACACAGTAACTGCTAATGGTGATTATACTGTTGTTGTAACAATTGGCAATTGCACTTCAACCGGATCAACTCCACTCAATGTTAACAACGTCGGAATTGCGAAAACAGATAATGATCCGTTCTTTACAATATATCCTAATCCGAATGACGGCAATTTCAACATCGCATTTAACGCTGTTGAAAAAGCAAATTACAGACTGGAATTAAAGAATACATTAGGACAATTGATTTTTCGTGAAACACTGTCAGACTTTGCGGGTTCATATTCTAAACAGTTGAACATTGCTGAATATGGCAAAGGCGTGTATATGATAAACCTGATCCCTTTATCTTCAGGAACTCGAAATGAAATTGTTAAAAAAGTAATGGTGTACTAGTTCACCATAGAATATGTTAAGGCATCCCATCCAAATATGATTTGGATGGGATGTTTTATTTTCAAGCCCGCTCCTAGGACAGAACTCCTCCTTTCATGTTTTTTCTCTAAATTAGCGTATACAGTAAGATGCCAGTCCGAAAACCGGGGTAAAATGTGTTGCCTGGCTTCAAGCTGCAGTTAAATACTATCTTCGATTAATAAATAATATCATGACCTACATTAAAACCGATATCCCTCAACCAGGTATAGTAGAATTACTTTTCTATAAAGGTGAAACAGGAAAGGCGTTGGCAGCACTGGCCCAAACCTTATTACACGGGCCTTCCGGCTTAACTCCCGGCGAACGTGAATTGATCGCCGCTTATGTATCAATGCTCAACAACTGTGAATTCTGCTACGAATCACACAGCGCTTCTGCCAACGTCCATTTAAACGATGGAGGAAAAACTATTACATGTATGAAAACTAGTATCGACGCAATGCCGGTTTCTGAAAAAATGAAAAAGCTTTTAGCCATTGCAGGCAAAGTTCAAAAAAGCGGGAAAGAAGTAAGTCCCGAACTGATTGATGCGGCAAAAAAAGCAGGAGCCGTTGATGAAGAAATTCACGACACGATATTAATAGCTGCAGCATTTTGTATGTATAACAGGTATGTTGACGGCTTAGCGACGAATCTGCCAGCCAAAAAAGAAGAATATATAGAAATGGGCAAACGCATGGCCAGAAAAGGATATACCTACCCTCCCCTGTTCCTTAGACGATTTGTGATCCGAATGATGCAGAGAGAAGAGAAAAAGAAGAATGCATAAAGAAGCTTATGCCTATTAGAGATTATTCCGAATAAGAATATTAAATGGATTTTTCAGAAAAACATGTGGTGAATATTTTGAGCTTTCGTGCTTTGGTGGCGAAAATCCATTTGCCACTAAAACACCAAAACACAAAAGCCCACCAAAAATCCTTATTCGGTATAAACTCTTTAGTACATTTAAATAATTCTCTTTGACCTCTTTGCAACAAATAAACAACAATAAATTACATTTCCGCTTACTGCTTCTCAGCAACTCACTCTTTATTGTACTCTATTTCATTTTACTTTATTTCAATCGCTACTCATCCGATGATCATTTTTTTGTTTACGATGCAAAAACGCGCGGAGTAATCGGAGCGGCATTATTTACCGCTCAAACCTGGACTCCACGCCCGGCCGAAATGCTGCTTTACAATACGCTTACACGTTATTTGCCGGAACAAATAGTTTTGATCGGATATGGATTTAGTGTAATGTTCTTATTAATTGCCGCGCTATACAGACTTATTATTCTATTGATTAAAAAAACAGCGACTCAACTGCCGGAATATTCTTTGCAATATGCAGTTTTATTGTGTTGCTCATTCTTCTTTTCAAGTTTTTCCATCGGCGAAACATGGTTCTGGCTTTGCTCCTCAGCCGGCTACCTGCTTAGTCTTGTTGCCTTTTTATGGGGAATAATATTTATTCTGAATAAAAAAAATAACTTCACCATATATCTGCTCTTGTTACTCTGCTTTGGATATATAACAGGAGCTGCGGAAACATTTGCGGCCACAACAATATTCATTTGCTGGGTAACACTGTTCATTTATATCTACATATATCGTTCAAGCCTGAATAAATTACAGGAGCAATCGACATTTAAAAAACTGCTCTTTGTAAGTAGTCTCTCTTCTATCGCGCTGCTGATGATTTATTTCGGACAAGGAACACAATTCCGCAAATCGCTTTTAACCCAGTCTGGATTCTTTGGAACGCTTTATGTTTCGGCCAAAACAATGGCGTGGGTATTGGTAAAACGAATTCCCTTTCAAATCCCTTATCTGCTTCTGTTTTCAGTTCCATTTATTGAGCTTGGCAAACAACTTAGCAGGAACACATTCGCGTTCACCATATTTACAAAAAAAAATCTGTTTCTGATCTGCATTACTTTCTTATTCCTAATATACATTTCACTTATACCGGCAAGTTATGTAATGTCAGATCGCGGGCCGGACAGATCCCTCACTGTTATCGCATTCTTATTGGCACTATTGTTTGCATATATGTTTACCTTCTTCGGTTATAAAAAACATAATCGTATCGGAAATTCTGTAACATCAGCAACACTTATTCTGAGCTCGGGTATGCTTATTTATACAACCATCAATCAATACAGCATTGCTGAACATTATTCAAGTGAAGTGGATAAGCGCATTGAACTGGTTTTAAAAGAAAATGAAAAGGGCCGCACCGAACCAATGGAACTAAAGCCTTTGCCGTCAAGCGGATATTATTATTCCACCGAATTATCAGCTGATACCGCTTTTTACAAAAATACCTTTTTTAAACAGCGCTATGCTTTGAATTTCAGTTGTTACGTTAAGTAATTTTCATATCTCACGAATTAGGGCATCGTAAAGATCAGCCCAAAATATACTTAATTATAAAAGCTCCGCATCGCTCCCCTTTTATCCTCCAACATTGCTGAATTAAGCCATGGAAGGGCAAAATACGCCAACCTGTGGCAAGCTGGAAGAAAACTCTGCATCCCAAACACCCCCCCTTGATGGAACAAAATAAAAATAGTTGACTTATTAGTTGGTGATTTTAAATATTTATCGTAATATTGCAATATAATAATTATACAATGGGTGCAACTAAAACAGAACACTTTACCGATAAACAAAATGCCATTGCTACACTTGCCAAAGCATTAGGGCACCCGGCAAGGGTGGCTATAATTGAATATTTATTGAAAACAGAAGCCTGCATTTGCGGCGACATTGTAAATGAATTACCACTTGCTCAACCTACCGTTTCTCAACATCTCAAAGAGTTAAAAAATGCGGGGCTGATACGCGGCAATATTGAAGGCAACTCCATATGCTACTGTATAGATGAAAAAACGCTTGCTAAACTTCAGGACTATTTCACAAGTATTTCAACCAGATTAGAAATAAAAAAATCAAATTGTTGCTAACTAAAAAACATAAAACATGAAAATCTCAGAACTAAAAAAACATTTAAGCACAATAAACTCATTGCATTTTGTGCTTCCAAACGGAACCTCAATTCCCGCTCATTTTCATATAACCGAAATGGGACTTTCAACCAAGCACTTCATTGACTGTGGCGGCGAAATACATAGTGAAAAGCTCGCGAACATTCAGGTTTGGGTTGCAAACGACTTTGATCACAGATTAAAACCAACAGGCTTGTCAAAGATCGTGGATGTTTCTAAAAAAATATTGGGTGATGAAGACCTCGAAATTGAAGTTGAATACCAGACCGAAACGATCGGAAAATACAGCCTGGAATTTAAGAACGGGAACTTTACTCTTGTCGCCAAATACACCGACTGCCTGGCGAAAGTAAATTGCGGCACCCCTGCGAAAAAAAAGAAATTAGTTTTGTCGGAAATAGAAACAACTAAAGAAAGCTGTTGCACACCCGGCGGCGGTTGCTGCTGATTTACTCAATGAGCCAATGGACAAAATAAAAGTATTATTTCTCTGCATACATAATTCCGCAAGAAGCCAGATGGCGGAAGCGTATTTAAAACAATTCGGCGGAGAAATTTTTCTTCCTGAAAGTGCCGGACTTGAAGCGGGAAAGCTTAATCCGCTGGCGGTTGAAGTAATGAACGAGGAAGGTATTGACATTTCGAACAACCAGACAAAGGACGTGTTCGATTTTTTCAAAGAAAGAAGGTTGTATCAATATATTATAACCGTGTGTGATGAAGCAAGCGCATCAAGGTGTCCCATTTTCCCGGGAGTTCATAAAAAATTAAACTGGAGCTTCCCCGACCCCTCAGCATTTTCAGGGACGTACGAAGAAAAGTTAGCAAAAACAAGGAAAGTACGGGACCAGATAAAAGAAGCCGTTCAGCATTTTATCAAACAGGTAAAACACAACTAAAAAAGAGAAGCCGGCAATGGTCACCTGCCTGCTAACGCGTTCAACGCGTCATCGGCAGGAGTATAGCCGGGAGCAACCTGTGCAGCCATCTGGTAATCTATCTTGGCTTTGGTCTTATCATTCTTCTGAACATAGCAGGTACCCCTTCCAAAATAAGCTTCCGCGTATTTAGGATCGATATTAATGGCGTTCGTAAAATGGATGACCGCCTCATCATATTTTTTAGCATTTAATGCTATCGCACCCAGGTTGTAATGAGCATATTTGTATTTTGGCTCTACCTTTAGCAATTCATCATATGTTTTGACCGCGTTATCCCAATCTTTATTATCCAGGTAATAGTTCCCTTTAATGTATAAAGCTTCAATACTTGTAGGATCAATGCGAAGAGCGTTATCGCAATAACTAAGGGCTAATTTATTTTTTTGAGCGGCATATAAAACACTCACCTCTAAAAATGCCTTGTAATATTCAGGAGCCTGTTCAGTCGCTGTTATCATGCTCGATATAGCCTTGGCAGTATCACCAAGCTCCCTGAAATTCATACCTTTCAGAAAATAGGCCTGTGAAATATGCTCATCGATTTTGAGTGCCTCATTAATGTAATTAATAGACTCCTGGTATTTCTTCACATAAAAATACAGCTCAGCCAGCCTGAGCATAGCAGCTGTATTTTTGGGATCAAGCGCTAAACATTTTTCGAGCGCAGTTTTACTTCTCCCTGTTAGATTGGCGTACAAATACAGGTCTGATATTGTAATATAATACTGAGGTTTCGTGCTGTCCAAACGCATTACCCTTGACATATCAATTAACGCTGCGTTATAGTCATGGATATCCATATAACACTTTGCACGCTCATAGAACAAGCCGGCATTGGAACTGTCGGTCTTCAACCTTTCATTCAACTCCGAAAGCTCTTTTGATGCAGGAATAGGTTCATATGAAGAAAATTGCTGATCGGTGTTTTTGTCGCCCGAGCCGCAGGCCGCTATGATACACGCGAAAGTTGCAATAATTATACTGTTGGAAATGATCCGAGCCATAATCGATTAATTTTTTTAAAGATACTAAACTCAGTGAATCTGCACAAAAAAACCTCATTTCCCCTCTCATCCTTATAGTTGTCAGAAAGAAAGGTTAACTGTTAAAACAAAAAAATTGAGACAGGGCCAAAATGGCAGTCCCCCTTCAGTAAAGAAGAGGGACCGTGAGAAAGCAAAAAAGTAAAACCTAATTACCATCAATAGAAGCTGCCAATGGCTTTGGCTTAAGCGCTTCCTTGATCCTGTTTTCTATTTCCTCACCCAGTTCCGGATTATCATTGAATAACTGCTTCACTGCATCCCTACCCTGACCAAGTTTGGTACCATCATAGCTGAACCATGAACCGCTCTTTTGAATAATGTTCTGCTCAACACCGAGATCGATGATCTCACCAACTTTTGAAATGCCTTCTCCGAATATCATATCAAACTCAGCAATACGGAATGGAGGCGCTATCTTGTTTTTAACCACTTTAACACGAGTACGGTTCCCTACAACTACATCACCTTCTTTCAACTGACCTATTCTGCGGATATCGAGGCGAACAGAGGCGTAGAATTTCAACGCATTACCGCCGGTTGTTGTTTCAGGGTTACCGAACATAATACCGATCTTTTCGCGAAGCTGGTTAATGAATATGCAGCAGCAGCCTGTTCTGTTAATATTGGCTGTAAGCTTACGCAAAGCCTGCGACATTAAACGTGCCTGAAGGCCCATTTTCGAATCGCCCATTTCGCCTTCTATCTCACTCTTCGGCGTCAATGCAGCAACAGAATCAATCACCACAATATCAACCGCACCCGAGCGAATCAGGTTATCGGCAATCTCAAGCGCCTGCTCACCATTATCGGGCTGAGACAACAAAAGATCCTTTACATTAACGCCCAATTTTTGTGCGTATGTACGATCGAACGCATGCTCCGCGTCAATAATAGCGGCAACACCGCCGGCACGCTGCACATTGGCAATGGCATGAATGGCCAAAGTTGTTTTACCCGATGATTCCGGACCATATATCTCAACGATACGTCCTTTGGGTAAACCTCCTGTACCCAATGCAATATCCAGTGTTAAAGAACCGGTAGGAATGATCTCCACCTGTTCAACAACAGAGTCATCCATCTTCATAATGGTTCCTTTACCATACGTTTTCTCCAGCTTATCAATGGTAAGCTGCAGGGCTTTTAATTTTTCCCTGTTCACTTCCTTTGCCGACTCCTTTACTGACTCTTTTGCCGAATCCTTTGTCTCTTTTACTTCTTTCGGTTCTTTTGTTTCTTTGCTCATGATATGTTTGGTTTATAGTTACGGGTTTTGTTAAATGTTCCGGGTTCAAGGTTCAAGATTCAAGGTTCAAGGTTCGAAGTTCAAAGTTTAAAGCTGCCAGTTTAAAAATCTATTCAACCCAAAAGCAAGTTTACCGGTTTCATGTTTTATGTACAATTTCATTTATTTATTACTTATCAACAAGTCCCTTCGTTGCCCCTAAATCCCCACATGGGGACTTCCTTGCGCGCCGACTTCCCCCTTTAGGGGGCGAGGGGGCGCGGGGTCATAAATCCGGGATAGTCGTTATCACCACCCCTTGTATTTGAAAATCACGAGTTAAAATAATTGGCTGATGTTGTTTATTACTTGACCGGGGTTTTAATATAATAGCGTCACCCTG
The DNA here is from genome assembly GCA_016183775.1 of Bacteroidota bacterium. Lineage (NCBI taxonomy): Bacteria > Pseudomonadati > Bacteroidota > Bacteroidota bacterium. The sequence goes on along the minus strand of JACPDY010000070.1, from coordinate 14,639 downwards.
CCGATAAAACTCTTTCAACGTAGCTTCATCATCAATAAGAGCAACAACCAAATCACCGTTATTGGCGGTTGATTGTTGCTTCACCAATGCCATATCCCCATCGTTAATTCCCTTTTCATTCATTGAATCGCCTCTTGCCCGGAGGAAAAAATATTTGTGCGGCGGCTTGGCCAATTTTACCGAAACCGGGATCATCGCGTCCACATTTTGTTCGGCCAGCATAGGCATACCGCATGCCACCGAACCAACCAAAGGCACATCAACAGTTTGTGCGTTGGCAGTTTGCTCCTCAGTGATCTCTATCGTATCCATGAATTGCAAACTGCCATCGGCTTTTTTTCTTAAAATATCTTTTTCGATCAACTGTTCCATAATTACGGCAGCCGAGCGCGGAGATTTGTATTCCATCTCAGTCATTAACTCGCGAACAGTAGGAATGCTGCCCTTATGCAGCAATGAGTTCCGGATTATTCTAACCGCTTCTGATTCGGTTTTATTTAGTGGTTCTGATTTGTGCATACACAAACATACAAACTGTATACGTAATATGCAAATTTATTTTATAATTAACTGATTTACAGTTACATAAAATGTATGTTTTATTTAAATTTGGTAGAATTATTTGAGAAATAACAAAAAATATTTTTCAAAACCGTACAAAAATCAGATTTACATACTTACTCGTATAAACACTATAAAACAAATACTATGATAAGAAAGCAGAAAAAGAATTTAGCAATATTTGAAAAACTAATAGATGCTATACTAATTGCGATAACAGTGTACATCGTATTAACTTCACACGGTCCCGTCACTTTCAAATTTCATACTTTCTGTACAAGTCTTGAGATAGAAAAAAAATAATGATTGCAGTATTGGAACTAAATGGAGACTTCGTTGGACTTACAATTACAATTATTGCTATTGAAAAAACTTCTACTTCCCTCCCATCCCCTCCAAAATCTGCTGCGTATGATTCCCTGTATCAACTTTGGTAAATACCTGTTCAATAATACCCTTTTCATCAATCACAAATGTTGTTCTTAAAATACCATCGTACGTTTTACCGAACACCGTTTTTTCACCCCAAACACCATACGCGTTGATCACTTTTTTATCGGTATCAGAGATCAACCGGAAAGGCAAATTGTATTTTTTAATGAACTTCTGATGCGACTTTTCACCATCGGCGCTTACGCCGATAATTTCAATGCCCCGTTGTTTAAGGTCTGCGTAATTATCGCGCAGGTTGCATGATTCCGCTGTACATCCTGCAGTATCATCTTTCGGATAAAAGTAAAGCACTACTTTTTTACCCGCAAAATCTTTCAGTGATATTGGTTTACCATCCTGGTCGATGCCGGAAAAATCGGGAGCTTTATCGCCTTCCTTTAAATGAGTTTGAGCTTTGTCTTTGAGAATATTTTTAAATATGGACATCTGAATAAGTTTATTTAACATTTGATTGAAAGTATTTACAATAATCGGTTAATCCGCATTTTTCACACAATGGTTTTCGGGCAACGCAAATATACCGGCCATGCAAAATAAGCCAATGGTGCGCTATGGGGATCAATTTTTCAGGAATGTATTTCACTAGTTGCTTTTCGGTTTCCAGCGGAGTTTTTGCATTGGTTGTAAGTCCCAGCCGTGCCGAAACACGAAACACATGCGTATCAACTGCTAATGCCGGTTTATCGTATACAACGGATGCAATCACATTCGCTGTCTTCCGGCCCACACCCGGCATTTTCTGCAGTTCATTAATATCAGATGGGACAACGCCTTTAAAATCATTCACCAACATCTTCGCCATTCCCACCAAATGCTTCGCTTTGTTATTGGGGTAGCTAATACTTTTAATATACTGAAACACTTCATCTGATGAAGCTGCAGCCATTGCCCTGGGCTCTGGAAAGGCCTTAAACAAGGCCGGCGTTACCATATTTACACGTTTATCCGTGCATTGCGCAGAAAGTATAACAGCTACCAATAATTGATAAGGATCGGAATAATGCAGTTCTGTTTCAGCAACAGGCTTATTTTTCTGGAAGTACTTAAGTATTTTATCAAAACGTTCTTGTTTATTCATGGACTCTCAGAACTCTGACAGGGTTTGAAACCTGTCAGAGTTTTACCCTGTTTATGGTATTGTATGACCCTGTAAAAGTAGTAACTTTGTTCTATTGCAATCTGAATTTTGATGAACATCCAACAAATAGCGGTTTACCTCATTTTTGCGGGAGCTATATTTTACCTGGCTTACCGAAATTTTAACGCTTACAGAAAAAAGCAGTGCTCTAAAGGTTGTGCGGGCGGATGTAATTCCGTTGACATTTCTAAAATAGATATAAAATAAAAAAACCCTTCGGGTTAACCGAAGAGTTCTTTTATCGAAATTGTAGAAATTACTTTTTCGCAGGAGCCTTTGCAGCTTCAGCAGCAGCAATAGAATCCTGTTTTGCTTTTTCAGCAGCTTCAGCAGCCATTTTTTCCTGATCAGCAGCGGCAGCAGCAGCTATTGAATCAGCAGCAGCTTTTTCAACAGCAGCAATTGAATCCTGTGTTGCTTTTTCTTTTGCAGCTTTTTCTTCAGCACTTGGCCCACATGCAACTATTGCAAGCATGCTTGCAAAGGCTACGATAGTAAGTGATTTTTTCATTTTCTTGTTTGTGTTTTTAGTTAAATTGCATGCGAAGTTATGTATATATCTGACTAAAGGACAAGCTCTTCGCTATTTAATTTTCAATAGTCAATTGTTAATATCCTTTTAAAGCAAAAATCCCCCCAATTGCTTGGGGGGATTAAAAATCCCTAAAAACCATGGCGTGATTTATAAGGGATTTTGTGATACCCGGAACACTCCGGAATATACCTTATTATGCGTTATCGTCGCTTTTAGGCGTTTTTTCCGATTGTTGCATTTCAGATCGCAATGTTGAAAGTGCTTCGATATCACCAAGGGTTGTCTTTTCCATGCTGTCTTTTACCTTTTTAACAGCTTTCTTGGTATCCTTGGCAGCTCCTCCTTTACGTTCAGCACCGGCAGATGGTTTTTCCTCAACCATCTTCTCATCGTGCATTTTGGTGTGCGATAAAATGATCTTCTTGCTTTCTTTCACAAATTCAAGCACTTTAAAGTCAAGTGTTTCTTCCACTTTTGCTGTTGTTCCATCGGCCTTAACCAAATGACGGTTTGGAGCAAATCCTTCAACACCATAAGGAAGTGATACAATGGCTCCTTTATCAGAAGTGCTGATAATAGTTCCTTTATGTACCGAATCAAGTGTAAATACAGTTTCGAATACTTCCCATGGATTCTCTTCCAGCTGTTTCACCCCTAAACTTAATTTGCGGTTTTCAGCATCAACTTCAAGAATAACAGCTTCGATCTTATCGCCTGTTTTCGCAAACTCACTTGGGTGCTTTATTTTTTTCGACCAAGACAGATCAGATATATGGATCAAACCATCAATTCCTTCTTCAAGTTCAACAAACAAACCAAAATTGGTCGCGTTGCGGACAGTAACTGTGCGCTTGGAGCCTTTCGGATATTTATCAAGGATATTTGTCCATGGATCAGGAGTAAGCTGCTTGATACCAAGGGACATTTTGCGCTCTTCGCGGTTTAATGTTAAAATAACTCCTTCAACCTCATCACCTACTTTCAAAAAGTCCTGCGCGGTACGTAAATGCTGTGACCATGACATTTCTGATACGTGGATCAATCCTTCAACACCGGGAGCGATCTCAATGAATGCGCCGTAATCAGCTATCACAACAACTTTGCCTTTTACCTTATCGCCGACTTTTAAGTTAGCATCCAACGAATCCCAAGGATGTGATGTAAGCTGCTTCAAGCCAAGCGCGATACGTTTCTTATCGTTATCGAAGTCAAGAATAACCACGTTGATCTTCTGATCAAGCTTAACAATTTCCTCAGGGTGATTAATACGTCCCCAGGAAAGGTCGGTGATATGAATAAGACCATCAACACCGCCAAGGTCGATAAATACACCATATGAAGTGATGTTTTTAACAGTACCCTCAAGCACCTGTCCTTTTTCAAGTTTCGATATGATCTCCTTCTTTTGTAGTTCGAGTTCGGCTTCAATAAGCGCTTTGTGCGATACAACAACGTTGCGGAATTCCTGGTTGATCTTAACAACCTTAAACTCCATTGTTTTATTCACATATATATCATAATCGCGGATCGGTTTAACATCAATCTGCGATCCGGGAAGGAACGCTTCAATACCAAACACATCAACGATCAAACCGCCCTTAGTGCGGCACTTAACGTATCCTTTAATGATCTCATCTTTGGCAAGAGCTTCATTCACACGATCCCATGATTGCATTGAACGGGCCGTTTTGTGTGATAATATCAATTGTCCGTTCTTATCTTCCTGGCTCTCTACAAAAACTTCTACTTTATCACCAACTTTCAGATCGGGATTGTACCTGAATTCAGTCAATGGAACAACTCCGTCCGATTTGAACCCGATATTTACTACTACTTCTTTGTTATTTTTAGCAACTACAACTCCTTCAACAATCTGGCTTTCGCTTACAGCACTTAATGTTTTGCCGTACATAGCATCGAGTTTTTCACGCTCTGCTTCGGAACCGCCGAAAGAGGGTTAGCATTATGTTGTTTACCCCTTATACTACCTGTAAAATAAGGGGAGGCAAACGTACAGCTATTTTGCCAAATAGCCAAAATATTTAACACCCCCCACAGCTGACTTTTTGATAATAAATTACTTACAAAATGAACATTATTTTGCCTGGAAAAATATGGCGCAATTTTTGCATAATATTAATAATCAATTAATTACAGTGAAAATATAAAACCAACAAAGTGTAAGCATCTAATAAACAAGTAGTTAATTGAGTATTAAAACCCTTATATTAGCACAATAATTTAAAAAAAATCAAGCATGTATCAATTAAAATTCGGGATCATATTATCTGTTTTATTGATGTTGGTTAGCTCAACTACTATTGCCCAAGATAAAAACATACTGATCTGGACTGATGGTAAATTAACCTGGGATGATTACCAGGGTAAGTCAGATGCAAACGAAGTAAATACAATTCTATCTTATATGGATTTTACTTATAAGATAGATATGCAAGGCAATGGTAAAGTGCTTGATATAGAAGTGAATTCTGTTTTCGACAAGCTTGGGTCTTACGTAGGCGATTCAATTAAATCAACCGAACTACTTCAGCGTGAGCAATTACATTTTGATATTATAGAAAAATATGCCCGTTTGTTTCGTAAAGAATTGGATGGACAAAAATGGGAGCATAAAACTTTTCATAAGGACATTGAACGTGTTTACAAGCAATTTTCAAATAATAATAAAATGGAACAAAAAAATTGTGACCGCGAAACAAAAAAAGGCAAGAATAGTGATAAAGTAAGGGAATGGACAATTAAAATTGCCAAAGAACTTAAAAATCTTGACAAGTATAAAGAGCCCGCTTTTACTGTTAAGTTGAAAATGTAAAGTAATCGTTATAAAGCGGACCCAAACACCAAAGCTCCAAATCCCACAAAAACGAAGTACAAGATAATCCATCCGACCGGCAAGCGGGTTGGCGGGTTTTGGTGTTTAATGATAAGAAATTATTGGATTGAAACTCAATCAAAGAAACGCCATATAACTCCAAACTTCAAAGCGAAATCGGGCATGGGATAATGCGGTACATAATAATAGGTTTGTTCCATAAGTACTCCATTTGCATTCTCATATTTCACAAAAAATCTGGCACGGCTTATCTTCAGGTTTAAAAACACGTCAACATACGGATAGTTCCCGATCTTTTTTTGGCTTTGCAAATAAAATTGCCCCAGCGCCGGCGACCAGGCATTCGCAAAATAAGCGGAATTATAAAACACATCAACACCCAATTGAAATCGCAATGCATTTTTAAATAAAGTATTTTCATAATACAAACTATGTTCAGTAACCCATTGCGGAAGTTTTATTACAGATGAATCAGGAATGTTTTGATATGTGATCTTATTCCTGAAAACAAAATGCCTTATATGAAATGTTTTGTTTATGTACCCTGAAAACCCTTGTACAGCATCGCTTTCCTGCCCGACATTGTATCCGTCAAAATAAACATAATTAGTATACTGATGCGCAATCGCGCCAAGCTCTAAATCATACTTCCCGATCTTATACAAAATCTGCGCATTCATATATGATACATTCCCGAAATGGTTAGTCCATTTATAATTATTTGAATAATTGTTCAGATAAATATTGTCCGGCTTTCTATTGATCACACTTCCTTTAAACCCAATATTCTGCGTTGAATTGTCAATATTGTAATTCAGGTGAAGTGAAAAACTATTATCACCCGAGTTAAATCCATCCAATATATAGTCGCCCCTCAAAACGAAAGCAAAACGCTTACTAAAATTATATACTTCTGCATTAACAATACCGTTCTGAATTTTTTCTCCATAAAACTTTCTATTCCCAAGCCTGTATGGCAAGGTATTTATAACAGTATCAATTCCACAAAGCTGCTCGATCTTGATAAACTGATGCTTTATACCCACTTGAAAGCCAATCTTTCTTGCGGTTCCGTCTTTTTTGTTCTCAAGAAAACGCCAGGTCAGTTCATTTTCCATACGAAAAATATAAGTAGAATCGAATGTCCGCACTGAATCGTTGTAAATATTATTATAAAAACCGGATGTCGGATCCATATCTGTATATGCAAACATTTCATCATGCACCAATATACCGTGCGACAAAACTGATGTCGGCTGTACCTGCGCTTTTTGAGTACTATCCGCCTGCGTTTTCTTTGGGCCTAAATTCACATACTGCTTTAAATAAACACTCCTGCCGCGGTATTTTCTATCGGCAGCAGAAAGATTAATTGGGAGCAGACGCCTATCCTGCACAGGCAGCTTCTCAAAAACAGAATCACTTGAGATCCCACCATTCTCCGCATTCTTAAGGCTATTATTGATAATGTTAGAAATAAGGATGTACCGTTTATTTGATGATCTGTAATTTCCGGAAACAGAAAAGTCGGTGTGGTTGGTATTTTGCCTTGAGTAAAATCCATCGGAACGCATCCGCTGAAAGTTGGCGGTAAAGTTGAGGTTTTTATTTACATTTTGAGAGTGAGTGAATTTAGAATACAGCTCCTTTTTGGAACCTACCATAAAAAACAACTCTGTATATGGAGTACGTGTATCATAGTACTCTATTTTATGCGGCTGATAGATGAAATTTTGGAAATTATTCTGAGCAAAATTGAATCCTAAAGAATGTTGAACTGATGGAAAAAAGAGGCTTGTCGTAGCCAGCCCGATATTTCCGAGGTTATACCTGTTGCGATATTGCTGAATGTCACTTAAGGAACTATCAGGGACAATATATTTAGTTGACGCCCTATCAATTTCTGATTCAAAACGAAATTTTGTTTTTGCCGGCTTAATTATAGAATCAGCAGGAGACAATCCAAATGATGTTAGGGATACAGAAAGAAGTAATAATAAGATTATATGCTTAGTATTCATTTACGCCGGTTAACGCAAAAGTAGTCAGAAGATTGTTAAATGAAAAAGCTAAAAAATTGGTTAATTCATAAATTTTGAATTCAATGCGCCTGAACATATGCGTATATTTGTATATGCCTTATTTGTTTAAAAACGAAGTAAACCAAACCAACATAGGTTTTCGAATCCCGGTTACTCGGGAGAAAACCACGCCTTCGGGCATTAACGGGAAGTATATTTCGTTTTCTTCCGAAAGCTCAACTACCTTCTGTTATAAGCATTATTTATTTGTACAAGTAATAATTGTAATTATACTGAGCAATGCTTTTGCACTTAATATTGCATGTGCACAGGTTATGCCTTTGTGTCCATCTGATTACAATTATCGTCTTCCAAATGCAATGAGTCCGGAGCAAATTTTAAGAAGTAAAAAGGATATAGAAAAAATAATAGAGAACGTTGAGAAAAAACGAACACAAAAAGTACCGGCTGATACCTTAAAAATCGTTCCCGTAGTGGTTCATGTATTGCACGACAAAGGAATTGGGGCTATCAGCAAGGCTCAAATTATGGACGGTATAAAGTGGTTGAATATTGACTTGCGAAAAAAGAATCCGGATACAACAAATATCAGAACACTATTCAAACCTTTTGCCGCGGACCTAAACTTTGAATTTCGACTTGCCCAGATAGATCCGGATGGTAATTGCACGGATGGAATTGTATATAAAAATTCAATACTTACTTATAATTCAAAAGACACTTCGAAATCTGTAAGTGTATGGCCGACTGATAAATATTTTAATTTTTGGGTAGTTAATTCGATTGATCCCAGTCCCTGGGGATTATCGGGTACAATTGCGGGTTATGAGCAATTTCCCTGGAAATATGGCATTAACAATACATACGGTGCTGTTGTGAGACACGATTTTTGGGGAAAAATAGGATCCGCCATTTCAAACCCGGACGGAAGAACCATTACACATGAAATAGGTCATTGCCTGGGCCTCTGGCACATGTGGCAAGATCAATCTATCGGTGGATGGGGTGATGGCTGCTCATTTATTGTAGGAAATAATTGTACCAATAATGACGACATGGTATGTGATACTCCTCCAATGTATCGACCAAATAACGGTTGTAATTACAATGCAAACAGTTGCTTCAATGATACAATTGGCCCTGCTCCTTACATGAAGGACACTGTTGATCAGGTTGAAAACTTTATGAGCTATAGTTCCTGTAAATTTATGTTTACTTCAGGTCAGAAGGAGCGCATAAGTGGTGTACTTGCCACTTACCCCAAGTTACAAAATCTTATTTCTTCCAACAACCTGATCGCTACAGGAACAAATGATGGTTATGTTCCCAAAATATGTGCGCCAATAGCCGACTTTTCGTCAAATAAAAAAGCCGTGTGCAAGGGCTCATCAGTTACTTTCACTGACATTTCGAAAACGGGAACACCAAATACATGGAAATGGTCATTTCCCGGAGCAACACCTGATTCATCAACCAATCAAAATCCGGTCGTACAATATAATACTCCCGGTACTTATGATGTAACTCTTATAGCATCAAACACAGCAGGCTCCGATACAATTAAATACAAAAACCACATCACTGTGTCCGATGCTAACGCACAATTCAGCGCTGCCAGCTACATGGAAGACTTTGAAGATAGTGCATCATTTTATAATTACTGGAGCATTCTTTCATCAAGTGGAGTTGCCCGCTGGAAAAGAATAGAAGGCACAGGATACAGCAGCAATGCTTGCATTATGATTAACAATACAGAAGGATGGAACAATGAAATGATTGAAATTGTAAGTCCTTCTTACAACTTGTCAACGGTTAATTCACCGGAGTTTGTGTTTAAAATTGCATATGCCCGACTTGATTCCTCGACATCAGAAAAATTAAAAATTCAGTTATCAACCGATTGTGGTAATGCCTGGGCAACACGCTATATAAAAGAAAGTTCAGCGATAAAAACCGTTTCCGACCAAAAAACTTCGTTTGTTCCTGTTTCACAAACTCAATGGAAAGAAGAAAAACTATCCATTCCAAGTTTATACTTTTCACAAACTAACGTAAGATTTAAAATACAATTAGGTTCAAGCGGCCATGGCAACAATATTTTTATTGATGATATAAATATCAGACCAGCTATCACTGGTTTAAACAACAATGATTTCTCTGAAAACGATGTAATTATATATCCCAACCCGGCTACAAAAGAAACTTTTGTAAGTTTGACGACTAAAGAAATTATTGAAAATCCCCGAATTATTGTTTACGATGTGTTGGGTAAGAAAGTATCAGAAGTAATTACTTCTGAAAAAATATTGCCGGGTACATATAATTATAAAATTATATTAGCAGATAAATATACTTCCGGAGTTTACTTTGTAAAGATGACATCTGAGTCAGTGCAATGGACAAAAAAGCTTATTATCAATTAGCTACTTCTTCAATTTTGTTTCTTAGTACAGGTCTCTATTATCAAATTTTTAGTGAAACTTTTTAAAATTACTGTTACAGAGTTGGCATCCTTATTCATTGAACAAGTTAGATTTGGCAGGAATATTTTTTTGTATTTTCACCGGAGTTTATTGCCGGCATGAAAAAATATTTCTTTTTCTCATTATTTATTTTCTTATTTAATTTTAGTACGAGCGTTGGCCAAACCCGATGGTCGTTTGAATTACACGGAGGTGTGGCTACTAACCTCCGCCTTCCACTTATTATCAGGCAAACCGGGTATCCTGATATCAGAATAGAAAAAGCACATTTTACTTCCGAACCGCTTATTGACCCCTACTATTGGGACTGGAGGTTCACCAAATGGTTCGGCAAAAAAAGTATTGAGTTTGAGGCCATACAGGAAGTACAACGGTTTGGTATATCGCATGGCTTTAACATGCTTTTTTTAAATCACAGCCGGCAATTAGAAAAAATAATATTGAGGGGAGGTCTTGGATCAGTACTTCTGCATGCCGAAAGCACCGTTCGGAATATGAAATACCCTGAAGGGCCCGGATTTGACCGAAAGGGCTATGTACTGAGAGGCATCTCTGTTAATCTTGCTGTAGCGAAACAACTAAAATTTGGCAGGTATTTTTTCATCAATGCCGAAGGAAAAATAACAGGATCAATAGTTAATGCTCCGATTGTTAACGGGAGTGCCCGCGTATACAACATTGCCTTTCAATTGATACTTGGGCCCGGGGTTAATTGGGCGGTAAAAGATTAACCCTTTTCTGTTTGAATTCATAACAAACTTTTTCCATCCATCAATAAATGAAAAAGAATTTACTCAAAGTGGGCATGGCACAAAAAAAATCTACTTTGGTTCGATGTAATACCAAGCCGCTAACAAGAATGCCAATTACGCAGGGCATAAGTGAGCATGTGACTGAGGTTTTAAGTTGGAAGAATATTGGGCGCAACACATAGTGGAACCAGACGATACAGATACAGCAGCCCAACGTAATGTGACGACCAGCGGGGGGTATATGGGGTGAAGTAGTTTAAAAACTTATATAACCTTCCAGCTTTTCCTTTGACCACCCTTTGTTACTATGCCCTCCTGTTGTTTGGCCTAAAAATGAGCTGTAACTAAACAATAAAACAACCGCGATAATTGTATTTTTTTTCATTATTGTTTATAAGGGAATGGTATTATTAATGTTCAATTCTGAAGACAAAATCGCATTCTTTGAATCTTCAAAACATTTTTTTACATCCATTTGCATATCAGGATACATAGTGTTGTGAGTAATTTTCTTCTCCGTTAAAGAAAGTATTATTTCAGGAATTAATTTTTTATGAATTTCAAAAGAAAGAATTTTATCGCCATAAGCCTTTTTATAAACCTCTTCCAATGATCTTTTCCCATTTAATTTATAGAAAATGAATTTTCCTTCTTGGACAATGAGATTAATGTTTTCAATAAATTCGTCATCTTCAAACAAATGGAGTTCATCATTTATGTAATGGCAATTATCTATAAAGAAACTATCCGCCAATTCTATTGCATCCTTGAACCAAGCTTCAATCATCCATTTGAGCCTTTGCGGATTAGTTAATTTTCCATGTGCGGATTTATTAACTTTGTTTTTGATTATCCTGCCCTTATTCAATATATAAACCGAAACATAGTTTTTAATATTGTTTTCGTCAGAATAGGTAGATTCATTAACGTTATCTGTCGCGAAGAATAATGCTTTCTGAAAATTACTTGTAAAATCAACAAGAGGAGCTATTGCTTTATAATGTTGCAAAATACTAAAAAGAAAAAAGGTATATTTTAACTTAATCGTTTTATGTGAAACGGAGGTGGTATCATTTATAGTACTATCAAGTCTTATATTTCCAACCGTTCGTTGAGTTTCACAAAACAAATCGTTTAAATATGACAATTTCAAAACATGCTTAAATAATTCTCTGGTTATCAATAACTCGTTATTGTCATTTGATAAATCATTTTCAATTATAAATCTATGTTGTGAGCTGAATATTTTATATAATGATGAAGAAACACCTCGATAAATAGCTTCAAAGTTGATCTTACCCAACTTATCCCAAAGAGTTTCAAAATCATTTATTTTTATAATTTCAAAATATGCTTTCTTTTCTTCAAAATTATTGTACTTAGGAGGTTCGGTCATTCACTTTTATTTATCTTTTTTTATTTCAATTTTTCGTTTAAGTTCATCGGCCTTTTTAAAATCACTTAGAGCCCCTTCTTCATCACCCAATTCTTTTTTTGCGTCGCCTCGAGTTTCATAGGAGACCCAGGGGAGCTCAGATTTTAGTTCAATTGCTTTGGTGCAATCCTCAATCGCGCCCTTGTAATCTTTAAGATAAAATTTTGTAAGGCCACGGTCATTATAGGCATCAGCATCTTCTGGTTTTAACAAAATGTTTTTACTATAATCATCGATTGCTTCGTTAAGATAGCCAAGCAACCGTTTTGAGTGGGCTCGGTTAGCGTATAAATCAGCATAATCAGGTTTTAGCTCAATTGCTTTATCATAATCTTCTATCGCTTCACGGAAATCCATACGTTTAGCTTTTGCTATGCCGCGATTATAATAAGCATAAACGTAATCGGATTTTAGCTCAATCGATTTGGTCCAATTTAATATAGCTAATGAATAATCTTCCTTTTGCGCACAAACAAGTCCTTTTTCAAAATACTCTTTCGCCAATTTTTCATTTGTAGTATTAAGCAATTTATTCGTAACTGCAATCTGATTCCCCACCTTCTGCACAAAAGCAGATTCAATTTTTACAATACTTTTATTTTCTTCGTTTTCCATTTATTACTCAAAAGTTTTTAATTCCTGAGCAAGTGCCAGTTTCGTTTGTTTAAAATACTCTTCCCAATTGTCAATCTTAATAATAGTTTGGTAGGTTTCAGATTGTTTCAATGTGTTCAATTCAACAGTAATATTCTCGAACTTCTTCCGAAGCTTTATTAATTCAGCTTTCAGTTTAATTTTTTCATTAATGCCTTCGGATTTGGAGATAAACATTTCGCCTTTCTCCAGCATTTCAAGTATCTCAGTAACCTTTTTCAAATCATTTTTCTGATACGCTTCATTTAACTCCCTGAAAATAACTTCTGCATGTTCTTTTAACTCATCTGTCACAACATCTGGGTGGCAAAGCTTTGAAGCCTTTCGGTACTTTATTTTAAGTTCATTTTTCTGTTCTTCGGTCAGTTCAAATTGCTTTTGATTCTTGGCTTCTTCGTATTCTTTGCTGTATTGCTCGTAATCTTTTTCGGCTTCTTCAAATTCCTTTTTCTTTTCTTCGCTTTGGTCTTTTTCTTTGTAGGCTTTTTCTTTTCTGTATTTCAAAAGCCGGTTAATAATTTCGCCCAATTCCTGGCTGTGCATCACTCCAAAATCATGAATCAGTTTTTCTATTTCAGCAACCTCATCACTTGCAGTGCTCACACTAATTTCAAGCCTTTTTATCTCAATTTTTAACGCTTCAATTTCGGGGTCTTCATACAATGAAAGTTTTTGATATTGATTTATGTATACTTCTATTTTTCGAACCGCATCAGAATAGCGTGTGGCTTTAATCTCTGTATAGATTACTTTTACAGCATCCTCATTAACGTCAACAAGCTTTTCGACATGAGAAGCAATATCATCAAACTCCTCCAATAGGATCAACTGTTTTATCAGGTTTAATCGCTTGATTAATTTCCCTAAATCTGTTTTTTGTTCCATTTCCTTTTCGCAATCAAAAATATGGAATAATAGCCAAGTGTCTTGGGCTTAGGAAACATATTTCAAATTTGAAATATTTGATTATAGCAGGAGAATTATAAATGAAAAAACCCCGACTCAATTAAGAATCGGGGTTTTTTCGGAAAATCGGCAACGACATACTCTCCCGAGCTTTGGACTCAGTACCATCTGCGCTGATGGGCTTAACTTCTCTGTTCGGAATGGCAAGAGGTGGACACCATCGCTATAGTCACCTAAAACTGCACTCCATGGTAATTGTGAAGTGATCTTTGATCTACTTCGCAATTGCGGAGAAATTTTTAAAGCAACGAAGCAGATCAAAGATCGCTTCATTACAAGAGACATATAAAGAAAGAAAATACACGGTAATTGCTTACTAAATAAATACCAATCTTAATAAGAAAGTAGACGGGTAATTAGTACTACTCGACTTTGACATTACTGTCTTTACATCTATAGCCTATCAACGTCGTAATCTTCGACGACCCTTAAAAGAAGACTAATCTTGAGGCAAGTTTCGCACTTAGATGCTTTCAGCGCTTATCTTAACCGGACATAGCTACCCTTCGGTGCAGTTGGCACTACAACAGGTACACTAGCGGTCCGTCCGACTCGGTCCTCTCGTACTAGAGTCAGGCCCTCTCAATCTTCTAACGCCCACAACAGATAGGGACCGAACTGTCTCACGACGTTCTGAACCCAGCTCGCGTGCCACTTTAATCGGCGAACAGCCGAACCCTTGGGACCTTCTCCAGCCCCAGGATGTGACGAGCCGACATCGAGGTGCCAAACCACTCCGTCGATGTGAGCTCTTGGGAGTGATCAG
>JACPDY010000069.1 GCA_016183775.1 Bacteroidota bacterium | reverse complement strand
TCAATATACTGCTTGAGTGTATTCAAAATTTGTATGTTTGTAGTCATAGGGGGGATGTTTGGTTACATCAAAGAACAGAGGAATCTGTTCTTTAACCCCCTATAATTCATAAAGTTATCATCCAACTTAATGACATTGCCCTGAAAGGGTTGAATATTTCAATAAAAACATTCAACCCTTTCAGGGTTGTAGCGGAGAGTGGTTTATTTCTCCTCTGGTTTCACCAGAGGTTATGCGTATTCAAGCCTTTCAGGCTTGCTTGATAATACGAGAGTTTTTGATTTTGATCCTGAACTCATTTAATCAGTTCCGCAATTTTATCTCCCACTTCAGTAGTCGAGTAAAACTTAACCGGGTCAATATCCTGGGTAACACAGCCGGAAAGGATAACGTTTTCCACGGCCTTCCTGATAGATTCGCTTTCTTTTTTCAAGCCGAATGATGTTTCCAAAAGCATGGCGGCCGAAAGAATAGCGCCGATTGGATTAGCTATATTTTTACCGGCAGCCTGTGGATAAGAGCCGTGGATAGGTTCATACAAAGCCCTTTCTTTTCCAACAGAAGCGGAGGGAAGCAATCCTAATGAGCCTGCGATAACAGAGGCTTCGTCCGTTATAATATCGCCGAACATGTTCTCTGTTAAGATCACATCAAACTGTCGGGGGTTTAAAATAATTTGCATGGCCGCGTTATCCACAAACATAAAATCGAGTTGAATGTCGGGGAAATTTTCGGCGTATTCTTTTACGGCTTTTCTCCAGAGGCGTGATGTTTCCAAAACATTGGCTTTGTCCACAAGGGTTACTTTCTTTTTTCTTGAAGCTGCCGATTCAAACGCGAGTTTTGTTACACGTAAGATTTCTTCTGTTGAATAGGTGCATGTATCAAAAGCGGTTTGTTTATCAGCGCTTAATCCTTTTTCTCCGAAATAGATTCCACCTGTAAGCTCACGGAATACAATGAAATCAATATTTTTTATGATCTCTTCTTTCAGCGGTGATTTTTTTAATAACGCGGGATAACTATTTACCGGGCGGATATTCGCATAGAGACCAAGCGCTTTACGCATTGCCAGCAAACCCTGTTCCGGTCTCACTTTTGCAGTTGGATCGTTATCATATTTCGGATGTCCGATAGCGCCGAATAAAATGGCATCCGTTGACGTGCAAAGTTTTAATGTTTGTTCAGGAAAAGGGTCTCCTGTTTTATCAATGGCTATAGCTCCAATCAACCCTTCTTCAAATTCAAAAGAATGATTGAATTTTCCCATAATAGCCTTTAGTACTTTTACGGCTTGTGCGGTAACTTCAGGGCCTATGCCATCTCCGGGTAATACTGCGATTTTCTTTTTCATGTTTTGGGTTTGACTCTGATGGAATGAAACGAAGAAGGGTTATTTTTTTATATCAAGTATTGCTTTTTTCAATGGAACAAGGTCGTTGCTGCAAATATCAAACACAATTTCATGATCAAGCATGTCGTAATGATGAGAAATCAGGTCGCGGAAATTAATTATTTTATCCCACTCAATTTCGGGGTGGGAATTCAACAAAAGGGGATCTGCTTTATGAATCTTCTTAATGTTTTCGCCAATTACCTGTAGCCGGATCACAATAGAATCCAAAAGGACCTTATTGTTTTTATTTACAACAAATTCATTCGCGTTCTGAATAGTTGAAAACCGGTCGATCACAATGTCAATATTCTCAAGCACAAAATCAAAAAGATACTGAACCCTGTTGTCAAACATAGATCACATCTTTTTTTATACGGCTCAAAAATTTTTCAGTAATGTGATCTCCCATCCGTATCAGATCGATCTTTTTATTGAATTTTTTTCGAAGGTAACTATACAGCCCGGAAAATTTTGAATAATCGGGCTTGTCAAGGGTAACTAAAATATCAATATCACTTTCCTCGTTTTCATTGCCACGCGCATACGAGCCAAATACGGCCAATTGCTCAACCCCGAATGAATCGTGCAAAAATCGTTTTTCTTGTTTTAATATTTCAACAATCGTACTCATGACAGCAAATTTACTTAAGTAAGGCGTGAATTGCAAGGAATGTAAGAGACTTAAATTTTCCGACAACGGCTTTTAATACGTTTACTGCTTGTGCCGTAATAATATCACAGCAGAAATTTAACGACAAATCGGCTGTAGAAGGTAGCGGAAATGTCGTTATAACATGAAATGCTGTCTAATGGATTGTTATATTTTTTACTTTCAACTCAAAGCGGCTCAACTTTATGTAGGAATAATTAGCTATACACAATTCTTCCAATGACGAAGCTTATTTGACTTTTTTGCCATTTATTTCACCAACTCAAGATGCTTACTCTTCTTCTCATAAGCACCGATTTCTTCTTTAATGCTCAATAAATAATCAATATCATCATACCCATTTAAAAAGCAGATTTTTTTATATTGATTGATATTGAATTTTTCAAAGGCGCTTGTGTCGGTTATGGTAACAGTTTGCTGCTGTAAGTCAACAATCAGTTGTGTATTATTGTTTTTTTTAACCTGTCCCATCATTTCATTAAGAAATTTTTCAGAAACTTCAACGGGAAGCAAGCCATTGTTGAGACAATTACTTTTAAAGATATCTGCAAAAAAGCTGGAGATAACCACTTTAAATCCATAATCAGCTATTGCCCATGCCGCATGTTCCCTGCTTGATCCGCAACCAAAATTTTTTCCGGTTAGAAGGATTGTTCCTTTGTATTGAGAGTCATTTAAAACAAAATCTTTTTTCGGATCATTTTTTTCATTGTATCTCCAGTCACGGAAAAGATTATCACCAAAGCCTTCGCGTGTTGTTGCTTTTAAAAAGCGGGCAGGGATGATCTGATCAGTATCAACATTTTCGATTGGAAGCGGAACTGCAGTAGAGATTATTGTTGTGAATTTTTCCATAGTATTTCAAACTTCTAAAAATTTATAAATTATGCTTTTGAATAACGAATATTTGACCATTAGAATAACAAATTATGAAGTGGGGAGCTGTCTAAAAGTCAGATTTCTTTTACTTCGATATTCGTTGTCCTAATGTTCCATATTCTATTATTCATTTAGAAAAATCTAAAAATTAATTCATATACTCTCTCACATCAGTTATATATCCTGTTATTGCTGAAGCGGCTGCGGTGAGCGGGCTTGCTAAAAATGTTCGTGCACCAGGTCCTTGCCGGCCTTCAAAATTTCTGTTGGATGTGGAGATACAATATTCTCCTTTTGGCACTTTATCTTCATTCATTCCCAGGCATGCCGAGCATCCGGGTTGGCGAAGCTCAAAACCTGCCGCACTTAATATTTTGTCCAATCCTTCAGCGATCGCTTGTTTTTGTACCTGTTTAGAGCCGGGGACGATCATCGCGTGAACATTATCCGCTTTCCTTTTCCCTTTTACAAATTCAGCTACCAGCCGCAAATCTTCGATCCTTGAATTGGTGCAGCTCCCAATAAAAATATAATTTACTTTTTTGCCTAATAGTTTAGCGCCGGCTTGCAGTCCCATATAGCTGATGGACTTATTGAAGGATGCTTTTTCGGCAGCATCTTGGATAGAAGCGTCAGCAGGTAGAGTGCCTGATATTTTAATGCCCATCCCGGGATTGGTTCCGTAAGTGATCATGGGCTCAATATCGGCAGCATCAAAAATATGTGTTTTGTCGAACGGCGCGCCTGGATCGGAGGGCAACGTTTTCCAGTATTCGACGGCCTTGTCAAAAATCTTTCCTTTAGGCGCAAACTCTCTTCCTTTAATGTACGCGAATGTTGTTTCATCCGGCGCGATCAACCCGCCGCGTGCACCCATCTCAATGCTCATGTTGCAAATAGTCATGCGGGCTTCCATTGAAAGAGCTTTTATTGCTGATCCTGCAAACTCAATAAAATAGCCACTTGCGCCACTCGACGATATTTTTGATAAGATATAAAGCACAATGTCTTTTGATAAAACTCCTTTTGCTAGTTTCCCATTGATCTCAATCTTCATGGTCCTGGGTTTGTTTTGCAGCAAACATTGTGTAGCGAATACCTGTTCGACTTCACTTGTGCCGATACCAAAAGCAATTGTTCCAAAAGCACCGTGGGTTGAAGTGTGACTGTCGCCGCAAACGATTGTCATGCCCGGCAGTGTAATCCCAAGCTCCGGTCCGATCACATGTACAATTCCCTGGAAGGGATGACCTAATCCATATAATTCAATTCCGTACTTTTTGCAGTTCTCTGTCAGTTTATCCACCTGGAATTTTGACAGAGGATCTTTGATAGGTAAATGCTGATTAACAGTTGGTACATTGTGATCTGCAGTGGCAAGAATATTTTGAGGACGAAAAACTTTAATACCTCTCTTTTCCAATCCGGCAAAGGCTTGTGGACTTGTTACTTCATGTATCAGGTGTTTGTCAATATATAATACCTCCGGCCCGTCTTTTATTTTAGTGACAACATGGGCATCCCAGATTTTTTCAAATAGCGTTTTCATAATTCTTTATTTATGCTGATCAAACTTAAAAAATTATAGCCACCAAAACACAGAAGCGCTATCTCCCACTAAACTATTTTGCAGATACTTTTTCGTGGGATTTAGAAACTGTTTAAAATTCATTTGATAAAAAGTATAAAGGGCATCTAAAAGGAAATCTCCTACTGAATTACTTAGTGTTGACCAAAACCCTATGTACCATGTATGAAA
This sequence comes from Bacteroidota bacterium, assembly GCA_016183775.1. Classification (NCBI taxonomy): domain Bacteria; kingdom Pseudomonadati; phylum Bacteroidota; species Bacteroidota bacterium. The sequence continues at coordinate 31 of JACPDY010000069.1, read as the reverse complement.
CAAGCCTTACCGATGCCCAATGGAAAATTGT
>JACPDY010000068.1 GCA_016183775.1 Bacteroidota bacterium | reverse complement strand
TTTCTTTGGTCAGAAAAATCGCCTTAAACATTATTCGGGCATACAAAGGTGACAAAAGAAGCCTTAAAAGACGAAGACTTCAGGCTGGATGGCGAAATGATTATCTTGAAGAATTGTTAAAATCTTGATGCGGTGGCCCTGGGTTCAAATCCTTTCAGGGTTATGGGTTGGGGGAAAATTATTAGCTTTGATCGATGGTTGGAATGACATTAAAAAACGCAAAAAATAAATATACATGAAGTTTAAAATTACAGTGATCATCCTTTTTAGTTTGGGAAATATTTTTGCCCAGGGCAGAGGCATATTCGATACGCTGCCATCGATAAGTATTGGTGCCGGGGTGTTGAATTTTAAGGGCGATGTTGGTAAGGACAATACGGTAAGTCCAACGAGCAGGATGAGGGGCGGTTATAACATTGCTATTGGGCAGCGTATAAACAATATGTTGGATGTTTCAATTACGGGTGTTTTTGGAAAACTCACCAGTACTGAATACACCACACTTGTAAACAGGAATTTTGAATCGAAAATAAAACAGTTTGATGTAAGTGTTTTGTTCCGTACGGATGAGTTGTTGTCTGAGTTTAGTCTTACACCATATGCGGGTCTGGGACTTGGTTTTATGTCGTTCGACCCTCATGCTGACCTGTTGGATAAGAACGGGAATAAATATTTTTATTGGACAGACGGAAGTGTGCGTGACAGGACCGAGAACACACCCAATACAAATACATCGCGCATGTTGATACACGATTATAATTATGAAACTCAATTGAAGGATAGCACAGTAAATTATTCCCGTAAAGCAATGACCATTCCCTTAACAATAGGTTTGAATTTTTCGATCCTGAATAATTTAAGCGCGAAGATAGGCCTCACTTATTTCATGATCTTTAGTGATTATGTGGATAATGTAAAGGCGAATGGGAATGATTCCTTTATCTATTCGAATATTACAGTGGCCTATAGATTGAAGAAACCTGAAAGGAAGCAGGCGAAGATAGATGACAAGAGATACGATGATGTTGATTTTAACAAGATAGAAGAGGATCTGCGAAAGAAAAAGCAGTTGTAAATACTTCCCGGAGAGAAAAGCGCAGGCGTTATGCCATCAATACCTCATACAATCAGATGAACAATTCGCAACATTCAAGATATTAAAAGAATAGAAAGTTTGCTGACAAGGGCAATTCATTTAACTATTTTGAAAAACCGTTTTTTATAAGAAAGTTCAAAGAGGGGGATATTATATTTTTAAATTGTAGTGTCGTTAAAAAAATATACCCCCTCTCGCTTTCGACACAGGCTATCGCACAGAGGGGAGTTGATGGGCGCAAAACGCTGACAGGGTTCTAAACCCTGTCAGCGTTTTAACCCAAGCCTGCGTTTTACCCGGCGCTTTTTACTTCGGTGCCTTTTTCAACAAGTACCAGGCGAGAAGGCTGTATAGTATGTTCGGTATCCACACCGATATAAAAGGAGATAATTGTCCGCTTACTGCGAATGTAGACGAAACCTGCATAAATAAAATGTAGGAGAAGCTGATGAGTAATCCAAGGCCGATGTGAATGCCAATGCCGCCCCGTACTTTACGGCTGCTTAATGATACGCCGATAAGTGTTAAAATAATTGTAGCGAAAGGCATGGCCAGGCGTTTGTGTTTTTCGATTTCAAAGGGTTCGAGATTGGGTGATCCTTTTATTTTTTCATCAGCTATGTATTTACTTAGCTGCGGTAGTGTCATCGTTTCAATATTATTTGTTTTGCGGCCAAAGTCCTGTGGTTTTAATGCGATTATGGTATCTAACTTGTCTCCGCGGGAAATAGTTTCCTTATCGCCGTTTATTTTACGTATCACATAATTTCTGATCTGCCATTTATGGGTAACGGTATCCCATTTAATACCATCTGAAAGTAGTTTGTAGTAGAGCTGCTGCCCATGCAATTTTTCGAGTGAGAAGCGGTGGCCGAAATTGTCATCAATATCATAACGCTCAACGTAAGCGAATGTGCCGGGCTCAAGTTGAAAGTGCATGTGCCATTTGTCGTTGTGGAATTTATTCCGGTAATAAATCTCTTCGAAAGCGATACGTTTTTTATTGGTATGGGGAATAACATAAGCGTTAAGCAGCAATGAGCTTATGGCAATGATGGTGGCCGCAACGAGGTAGGGGTATAGCATCCGCCAAAAGCTGACGCCGTTGCTTAAAATGGCGACAATTTCGGAGTTGGCTGCCATACGTGAAGTGAAAAAGATAACAGCAATGAACGTAAACAGCGCACTGAACAGGTTGACGAAATAGGGGATAAAGTTTAAATAGTAATCGAAAATAATAGCACGCAGGGGCGCTTTTTTACTTACGAAATCTTCGATCTTTTCGGAAATATCAAATACAATTACGATAATGATAATAAGGGAAATGGAGAGCACAAATGTTCCCAGGAATTTTAAAAGGATGTATTTGTCTATTTTTTTCATGCCCAATCCAGGAGAAATCATGTCATTCTTGAAAAATTCTTGTCATCCCGATGACGCTTTTTAGCGGAAGTGCCATATGGCCGTGTGTTGGCCTCACTTGCACGCGACCAGATTTCTCACCTCGTGAAAAACGAGGTTTGAAATGACACGGTTTTGTGTTTGTATTTGTACTACATATTTTTATTGTTATCACAATCGCTGATCCAACTGTTTTATCATTTTATTTTTCCATTCATAAAAAGTGCCGGCAAATATCTGTTTACGGGCTTCGCCGGTCAGCCATAAATAAAAGGCCAGGTTATGTATACTGGCTATCTGGGCTCCGAGAATTTCTTCGGAATGCACCAGGTGACGAAGATAGGCTTTTGTATAGGCTTTATCTATAAAGCTTGTACCGCTTTCATCCAATACCGAAAAATCGTTTTTCCATTTTTCATTGCGGATATTTATCACACCATTTTGGGTATAAAGCAGTCCATGACGGGCATTACGGGTAGGCATAACGCAGTCGAACATATCGATCCCAAGCCCGATGTTCTCCAATAAGTTGATCGGTGTTCCAACCCCCATTAAATAACGCGGTTTATCTGCAGGCAAAATGTTGCATACTAATTCAGACATCGCGTACATGTCCTCATCAGGTTCTCCGACCGAAAGACCTCCGATGGCATTTCCTTCGCGGTTCATCGAGGCTATAAACTCTGCGGATTGTACTCTCAGATCTTTATACACACTGCCCTGTACAATGGGGAACAATGTTTGTTTGTAGCCGTATTTGTTTTCGGTTTCATCAAATCGTGTGCAGCAGCGTTTCAGCCAGCGATGCGTTAGTTTCATTGAGTTCTTCGCATATTCATATTCGCAAGGGTAGGGTGTGCATTCATCAAAAGCCATAATAATGTCGGCACCAATGGTACGCTGTATGTCCATTACGCTTTCGGGGGTAAAAAATTGCGCCGAGCCATCAATATGTGAAGTGAACTTAACTCCTTCTTCCGAAATTTTTCGCTTATGTGCTAAAGAATAGACCTGGTAGCCTCCGCTATCAGTCAGTATAGGCATATCCCAGCCAATAAATTTATGAAGTCCGCCGGCTTGTTCAATTATTTCTGTTTTTGGGCGCAGGAATAAATGATAGGTGTTTGATAAAATAATTTGCGCCTTTATATCTTCTTTCAACTCATGCTGATGAACGGCTTTGACACTTCCGGCGGTTCCTACTGGCATAAAAACAGGGGTTTCAATTGTTCCGTGGTCGGTTTCAATTGTACCCGCGCGGGCTTTGTTGTCGGTATGCTGTAGTTTAAAGTTCAATAGTTGGGTTATTGAGTTAATAAGTTATTAAGTTATTAAGCAGTAAAGCCTGAATAATTTAATAACTCAATAACTGTCTGCAAATAGCAATTTCATCAATTTAATTTTATCCAATGTTCTTCCGTAAAATCAGTAAGCGAACGTAATTTAAAGTCAGCAATATCAAAACGGGTCTGGTTGTAGGCTTCGCCTTCGGGTACGCTGATCGTTTTTGTACGCGCGGCTTTGGCGGCTAAAAGTCCATTAAAGGAATCTTCAAATACCAGGCAATTAACAGGAGATACCCGTAATTGTTTGGCGGTTGTTAAATACACTGCCGGATGCGGTTTGCCGTAACGTTCCATTTCCGCTGAATGAACGACCTTAAAGTATTGAGCGATGTTCAGCTTTTTCAATACACTTTTAATAATGAGCGATGGGGATGAAGAGGCTATGGCAAGGGGTACTTTTTTTTCTTCAAAAAATTTGATGACTTGTCCTACTCCGGGTTGTGCCTGTGCCTGTGTATCAATTAAGAACTCGAGTTCATCCAGTATCTCATTTTCAACATCAGTTGTACTTTTGCCGGTCCATGTTTTATGGTTATACCAGAAATCAACTACCTCATTGATCTTGAATCCCATGAATTGTTCAAAGTCAGTTTCGGTAAGATGGATATCAACGGTCGCGAATACCTTCTTCTCCGCCTTTCTCCACAAGGGTTCCGAGTCGACCAACAGACCATCCATATCGAATATTACGGCTTCTATCATTCTGGTTTCAGGTTCCATGTTTCAGGTTTCAGATTGTTGAGGTTGATAAAATCAACCAAAACCTGAAACCAATTCAAACTTGAAACCAATTTTTGTTAATTACTTTGTTTAAATCCTTCCAAATATAACACTTAAACCATCACTGTTTACGGGGTAAATTTACTGTTACCTTATGCAAACGCTTTATTCATCACTTAATAAACTATTCCTGTTTTTTGACAGTATCAGGCTTCTTATTCTTTCCCATGTTGATCCGCGCGTTTTTGAGGCTTCGAAATACGCTATTGTAGGATTGTTCGGAATAACGGCATTCATACAATTATGGCATCATTGGCTTGTTTTCAGGAAAGTGGGTACGTATAAGAAGCCTGTTATAGATACAATATTGCCGCCAACATCGGTCATCATTTGCGCGAAAAATGAAGACGACAATCTGACCCGTTTTTTGCCGCAGGTTCTTGATCAGGATTATCCTGACTATGAAGTGATCGTAGTGAATGATTGTTCGTACGACAATACAGGCGATGTATTGGAAGAGTTTACTAAAAAATATACACGCTTAAAGATTGTGACTATTAAGGAGGATGAGTATTACAGGCATGGAAAAAAATTTGCGCTGATGTGCGGAATTAAGGGTGCAAAGAATGAGTATTTATTGTTGACCGACGCGGACTGCCGGCCTGAGGGTAACAAATGGCTGCGTAGCATGATGAGTAATTATACCGATGATACGACTAGTATAGTGTTAGGTTACGGAGCATACGAAAAGGAAAAAGGTATATTAAATAAGCTCATCCGCTTTGATACATTTTATATTGCATTGCAATACTTGTCATTTTCACTAAATGCTAAAACCTATATGGGTGTTGGGCGAAATTTGTCGTATCGCAAATCACTTTTCTTTAAACATAAGGGTTTTGGCTCACATTATTTTCTGGAGTCGGGCGATGATGATTTGTTTATTAATGAGGCGGCGACGGCAACAAATACCAAAGTTGAGTTAAGTGCTGAAGGGAAAACCTATTCAAAGCCAAAAGCAACGCTTAAGGAATGGTATCACCAAAAAAGAAGGCATATTACAACCTATAAGTACTATAAGCGTGATTCCATAAGACAATTAACCCTGCTTACGGCAAGTCAGTATGGATTTTGGATGCTGTTTGTAGCGGCACTGTTTACTCAAATTCAACCCATAGCAATTTTATCCGTATTTGGAGTACGTTTATTGAGCCAGTTGTTTATTTTCAAAAAAGCGATGGACAGGTTGGGGGAACGGGATTTATTATTATTTTCGCCTGTATTCGAGGTGCTTCTGTTGTTTGTTTATCCTGCACTAAGCCTCTCGAACACAGTTATAAAAGAAAATAAATGGAAGAGCTAGGAGCCCTCTCATCCAAAGCACTACACGATCTTAAACTTGTTAAGTTAGCCACTAAAAAAGGCGACCAGAAGGCTTTTGCTGACCTGATGGGCCGTTACCGTGACTCTGTATATTTTATGTTGCTTAAAATGGTCGGTAATAAGGACGATGCCGATGACCTTACCATTGAAGCTTTCGCCAAGGCTTTTAAGCGGCTGGATCAATACACCCCGAGTTTCGCCTTCAGTACATGGTTGTTTAAAATAGCTACTAATAACTGTATCGACTTTATCCGTAAAAAGAAAAATAATACTTTCTCAATAGACAAAACGGTTGAAGGCGCAGAGGGTGGAGAAATGAGTATCACACTTCGTTCGGATTTTCTTGATCCTGAAGAGAAGATGCAGAAGAAGCAAAAGGTAAAAATGCTTCATGATGTGGTGGATAAGTTAAAGCCCCGTTACCGCCAGTTGGTTGAGCTTCGTTATTTTGAAGAGCTGTCTTACGAAGAGATAGCGGTCCGCCTTGAATTGCCTATAGGTACCGTTAAAGCACAATTGTTCCGTGCACGCGAACTGCTTTTGAATATCATGAAGAATATGGAGGGAAATATTTAGTGGCTGCCTGCCGGCAGGAGTTCCAGGTTCCAGGTTACTGGTTTAGAAACAATTAAAACAACCTGGAGCCAGCAACTTGAAACTACTTCAAACATATTTTCCTGACATTACCCCAAAGCAAACCGAACAGTTTTCCAGATTAAAAGATCTTTATGAGTACTGGAATGCGCGTATCAATGTAGTATCGCGTAAAGACATTGATCTTTTGTATGAGCGGCATGTTCTGCATTCACTGGGTATTGCAAAAGTAATTTCATTTAAACCGGGCACCCATGTGCTTGATGTTGGCACGGGCGGTGGTTTTCCCGGAATCCCGCTGGCTATATTATTTCCCGGAACACAATTTTATCTGGTTGACTCAATTGGTAAAAAAATTACTGTTGTGAATGAAGTTGTGAAAGCCCTTGGGTTGATGAATGTAACAGCAGAGCAAATTCGTGCAGAGCAATTGAAGCAAAAATTTGATTTTATTGTGAGCCGTGCCGTTACCGAAATGCCGGAGTTTTACAGGTGGGTTAAAGGATTGTTTAAACCGGATAGTTTTAATGAACTGCCGAATGGCATTTTGTATTTAAAAGGCGGCGATCTGGCAGCGGAACTTGGGTCTTTTAAAGGCCGATATAGATTATACAACCTCAGCGACTACTTTAAAGAAGGATTTTTTGAAACGAAGAAGGTGGTGTATCTGAAGTGCTGAATTCATCCGAGTGGACATAACCCTACAACCCTGTCAGGGTTTTAAACCCTGACAGGGTTGTAGGGTTACATCGAAAATATTTTCGCTACAGCAAAAGCCGCTGCCGCTGCCGCCGCGCCAATGGCCGTTACTTTCAATGCCCCTGATAATAATGGCTGCCCTGTTGCTTTGCTTTTGAAATAGCCGAAAGTAAACAGGCAGAACAATGTTACTACTGCCGATATTTTAAGTCCTTCAATTGGTGTGGGGGTAAAAAAGTAGGGGATGAGCGGAATAATGCCGCCAATAACATAGGATAAGCCAATAGTAAGTGCACTTTTGGTTGCCCTGTTTCCATCGGGTTCTTCCAGTCCAAGTTCAAAGCGCATCATAAAATCGACCCATTTCTTTTTGTCTTTACTTAATTCCTCGACTAACATTACCTGTGAGCTTTCGCTGAAACCATAATTCTGGAATATTTCCCTGATCTCTTCCTTTTCTCTTTCTGGTACACGCTCAACTTCATCCTGTTCCCGCTTTAATTCCGAGTGGTAGTGTTCCACCTCTGTGCGGCCCGCTAAAAATCCGCCCAATCCCATAGCTATTGATCCCGCTATTATTTCAGCCGCACCTGCGGTAATAACAATGTCATTACTGCTTACAGCGCTGCTTAATCCCGCAGCTAATGCAAAGGGAACTGTTAATCCATCCGCCATACCTATTACAACATCTGTAATAAAATCGGAATTGCGCAGGTGATCTTCTGTATGTGTATGGATATGTGTGTGGGTGTGTGTCATAGTTTAATAAATAATTTATATGTGTTTTTAGATTTTCAGATTATTAGGTCTTGCATATACCAGCTGCATAACATTAATATTGCGCATGGCAAAGGCGGCTTCGCAATAACCAAAGTAATAATTCCATTTACGGATAAATGCATCGTTGAAGCCCAGGGCTTTTATCTCGGATAAGTTTTGATTGAATTGCCCGCTCCAGGCCGATAGTGTTTTGGCATAATGAAGTCCAAACTCTTTCAGATCCACCAATGACAGATCGCCGGTATTGTTTATGGCCTTATTAATGGCGGCAACCGATGGCAGCAGAGAGCCTGGGAAAATATGCTTCTGTATCCAATCTACCCCTTTACGCAGACTTTCGTAACGTGAATCGGGACAGGTTATAACCTGTAAGGCAAGTAACCCATCTTTTTTTAAAAGTTCATGACATTTTTTAAAATAAACATCAAGGAAATTATGGCCGACAGCTTCCAGCATTTCTATGGAAACTATTTTGTCATATTCCCCAACCAGTGTTCTGTAATCTGTAAGCTGTATGTCAACTTTTTCGGCCAGGCTCTCCTGCTGAACGCGCTCGTTCGCAAACCTGTATTGTTCTTCAGATATGGTGATACTTGTTACTTTGCAACCATATTTTTTGGCTATGTATATAGCATTTTCTCCCCAGCCCGATCCGATCTCAAGTACATGATCGTTTGCTTCCAGTTTAAGGTGTTTGCAAAGCCTGTCGTATTTGGCTAATTGTGCCTGTTGTAGGCTAAGGCCTTCTTCTTTGAAGTAGGCGCCTGAATAGGTCATGCCGGGATCAAGGAACAATCGGAAAAAATCATTGTTCAGGTTATAATGTTCGGCAATGTTTTCTTTGGCTTGTGAAACGGAGTTGGCTTTTTTTAAATGTGATAATTTATTAAACAGCTTTAGTGTATTTATTCCCCATGTTTTTATTTTACTGCCTGATGCACCAGGCGTATGTTCTATGTTCAGCAAAAACCATTTGATGACATTGCTTACACTGCCGGTTTCCCAATCACCCGCAATATATGATTCACCAAAACCAATATCACCATACAATACACAGCGTTTGAAAAAATCATTGTTCTTTATTGTTATGTTGGCAGTTATCCCGCCGCTTCCATCGCCAATTGCAATGGTTTGTCCGCCGGGTAAAGTGAGATCCATATGGCCATATGGCATTCCGGATAGTAAACGTAAAATGGCTGTTTCGTAGAGATCGGTTTTACGGGTCAGGGCTATAGTTGACATGGTGTTAAAGATAAAAAAGATTGGCCTCATCCTGACCTTCTCCAAAGAAAGGGTTGCTAACCGGAAAAATTGTTTGTCCTCAACGCCTTACTTTTTTAAATAAGTGATTTGTCTAAGCCTTTTTCCTGTTTGCTTTGGTTAAGTAAAGAATATATTATTAATGTTGAAGCAACGCCGATAACTGAGCCTGCGTAAATATCCTCGAAAAAATGTTGTGATAAATAGACCCTTGACAAGGCGATCAATAGAGCTAATATAAACAGGCAAAACTTCAGCCATTTGTTTGGTATGAAAAGCGCGAGGCCGAAGTAAACGGCAAAGGCGGTTGTGCTGTGTCCCGACGGAAAGCTATGAAAAATATTGTTATCAACACCGGGTACAAGATATAAGTCGGGATTATTTTTAAAAAAAAGTGCCGGTCGGATATGATCATTAAAAATAAAGCGTTTGAGGATCTGAACAGTTGCTGAACTAAGTAAGTAACTTAATACAATAATAACAGAGTAGCGATAGCGGATAAATAACAGGGCAATGGCAATGCAGAGGGCGGTCCAGCCATCGCCAAGAAATGTTAAGTAATAAAACGCACCATTAGCCAGTTCATTGTGGTAACTGTTAAAGTATAGGTGGAGTTTATCCTTATTTGAAAGGAAAACAAGGATTGCACCGGCAATAAGAAATATAAAATAGGGGAGGAGAAAGAAAATGTTTTTTTTGAAAAGATCTTTCAGGCGCGGAAAATTCACTTCATCAGGGTTTGTATGCGATGATTTCTTTATCAGCCGTGTGAGCCGATGGTTTTCATGAGTTTATCAACCTGGGCGTCCCATAGTAGTTTTGAACTTTCTTTTTCATCATCGCTATCGGCAAAATCGACGATTATAAGTGAAACATCACCTGTTAATTCATCGATCTGTATGCGGAATTCAAAATAACTTCCATCAGCTTTGTCAACCCATTGGTAACGTACGAACGCATCTTCTTTTAAGGCTAACAGGCGCGCCTGCTGCTGGCTGCCATCCCAAATAAAGGTATAGATGCCATCCCGGATATTTACATCATCCGCAAACCATTCAGATAGCCCGCTGGGCGAAGTAATGAACTCATATAATAAGGTTTGAGAACATCTGATAACATATTCCAGTTCAAATTTTCCCTTAGGTTCCTTTTTAGATGTATTAACAGGTTTACCGGTAGAACTTACCGGTTGAATAGGGTTAAAAGGAATGAATTCCTGTTTCATCTTTTTAACTTTTGGCACCCGGGGAGCTCTTTTCTGCTTAATAAGTTCCGGAGGAAGCGGAACTCTTTCCTTGCTGAATTGAACTGTCGGCTTTGATGAAGTATTTTCTACAGGCTTGGCGGCCTTTACCTTAATATCTATAGTTTTAACTTTAGCAATTGGTATTTTAACCTTTTTGGTCATGGCAGACTTTGTTTTCTTAATGATAGGTTTAGCAGCCTTTTTAGGCTTGGCTGATCCGGCTGTTTTTTTCTGTCCGGCAACCTTTTTTTTGTTTTTTGCAGCAGATTTAGCGGGTTTCGCCTTTTTTATTTTTTTTGGTGTTTTTGAAGCCTTCTTAGCCATCTTAGTTTGAATCTGAATTCGGAGGGCAATATATAAAAAAATACAATCAACCAAATATTTAATTCATTTTTTTAAATAATAAAGTAAGGGAAATGAAAAAAAGAATAATCTGCTATCTTTGCCCCCCGCTATTGGACGGATAATTAAGAATTTACAGATGGGGGTATTCGCCTAAGGTGGTGGAGCAGGATTAATAACTGTCCCGTCCAAGTCGGACCGGCGAAGTTTGAGGATAAGTAAAAATAGTTTAATAAATAGCCGGCGGGGTAGCTCAGTTGGTGAGAGCGCAGGATTCATAACCCTGAGGTCGGGAGTTCGAATCTCCCTCCCGCTACAAAACGGGATATTCAGATAAATCATCTGGTATCCCGTTTCCCCTTTTCCTTTAAAAACACTGACAGATAGGAAGTTACAACGATTGGAGAAACCCCGGCCTGTTCTTTGAATGATACACGTATAGGTCACTGTATTTATTGTTGCTTTTAGCATCTTGTACAACTTTGCCTTTGGCGAATTGCTAAAATTGGTGATGCTTCATGTTGTTTTTTATTTATGCTTAGTTTGAAACAGATCAATATATTTTTCAAATATAAATACCCTGTTACGTTTATAACCAGTTTTTTCTTTCAGTATATGCAATCTTTCAAATTCATCAATCAGCCGGTGAGAAGTTGCAATATTTATCTTTAATACTTTGGCCACTTCGATAGTATCAATCAATGGTTTGCTATATAAGTAATTTAGCAGCTCTTTTGCCAATGGAGCCCGTTTACCCATTTGGATTATTTTCTTTTCTTCTACTTCCTGCCTTAGTTTAATAATAGCATTAAATGTTTCGATGGAATTTTGTGCTGTTTCCATAACGCCTACTAAAAAAAATTTAAGCCACTGAACAAGATTATTGTTTGTTCTCACTGTTGTGAGGTTATCGTAATAATAGCTTCGGTTTCGCTCAAAAAAATCCGATAAATACAAGGATGGTTTATGAAGAATCTTATTGCTTACCAAATAAAGAGTGATCATCAATCTCCCTAACCTGCCATTACCGTCTAAAAAGGGGTGAATGGATTCAAACTGGTAATGAGCAATTCCTATGCGAATGAGGTGGGGTACTTCCAGCTGGGGATTATTCAAAAATTTTTCAAGATCACTCATTAAATAAGAGACTTCATTATGGTGCGGTGGTATATATACCGCATCATTTAATGATGCCCCGCCAATCCAGTTTTGAGAGGAACGAAATTCACCGGGTAATTTATGTTTACCCCGCACACCCTTTAAAAGCTTTTTATGTGTCTGTTTAAATAAGCGGTTGCTTAAGGGTAATTTATCCAATTGAGCAATGGCATAATTCATTGCATCAATATAATTATGTACTTCTTTCCAATCGTCCCGTTTTTCGGGTTTGATTTGCTCCTCGCTTTGAAACGCTTCTTCGATGGTAGTTTGGGTTCCTTCTATCTTACTGCTTTGGGTAGCTTCTTTGGTGATGTGCATACGGATAAAGAAATTCACGTCAGGTATTAACATGGAAAAAGCATTCAACTCTCCCAATTTCCTGTCGGCTTCGCTCAGCAGTTGGCTTACTTTAGCATCACTTACCAGCCAGGAATGATTAATTGGTTCCGGTGAAAAGCTTTTGTAGTTATACTGGTTTTTGTATGTACCAGATTTGTATTGATTAATGTCCATAACGCTTTTTTAACATTGCAAATATAGTAATTTATATTCGCAGATTATAATATAACTGCAAATTAGTTAAACTATTTTAGCAATGCTGGAATTGTGCTAAAAATGGATTATTTGATGAAGCGGTTTTGTTTAATTTAAAAGTGTTCTCAAATGCAATAGTACGTTTATTGCCTCTTTTCCTTAAATGTATTCCAGTCTTTCAACAATCAAACCTGTGAGAGGTTGTAATGTTTATCTTTAATACTTTTGCTACTCACGATTGAGATTTTTTGTCTGTTTTTAGATTTTAATTCTTTTCATCTATGCTTAAAGGTCCGGAACCAAAATATATAATAAGTAAAGCGGCTCCAAGCATAGAAATATTTTTCATGAAGTTGGCCATTTGCATTTGCGTTTGCATAGGGTCTGTTTCTTTCCAGAATGCGTGCATATAAAAAGTAACAGGAATAAGGAATATAACTATTAGCCATGCGCCCCATTTTGCTTTATAACCGAGTATAATGCTTATTGCTCCAATGATGGCAATAATTCCTGATAAGGGTACTAATGCTGAAGCGACAGGTACTCCATTGGAAGCGGCATATTCGACCGCCTTATCCGTGAAATGACTCATTACAGTCATAAGAAAAATCAATGAATAAAAAATTCTACCTGTTAAAACAATATATTTCATAGTGTTGATATTTTAATACGCGGATAATATTTTAGGGCGTTTCCGGTTTAGTTGGAGATGGATTAATTCGCGTTGGATCGGATTTTTCGGGTTCTTCAATGCGTGTTGGATCAATCTTTTCAGGTTCATTTACTCCTGGTTTACGTTTCGTAGGGTCAGGATTTTTATCGGGTTTTGCCGGAATATCCTTTTCGGGTTTAACAGGAGCTTGTCCGCGTTTATTTTTTTCAGATGTGCTTGTATGTTTTTTCATAATAATATTAAATGTTGATTTAAAAGACAATTAAACCCCAATATGTCAATGCCCGACATTTCAATAACACTAAAATATATGCCAAAAATATTAGTGCAAATCCCGCTTGCCTGAAATATTAGTTTAAAGAGGAAAGAAAATCGCCGTACAGCAACTTTTAAAAGTCAAAACTTATTGATGCTTGAAAAATTGATTGCTCTTCATGTTTTTTTGAGGCGATCGACCACTTACCTAAAGTTGAGGAAAAACAGCTATTGTCTGATTTGCCGTACACCAATCCTTTAGAAAACAAAAATGATTGCAGCCTCTGTTTCTGCTCATAATTTCCTGCGTTCCAAAGCTCCAATATATTCCCGCAACCTTTGGCATAGTTGACAAGGCTGATAAGATTATTTTCACCACTTACAGAGTAAATGCTTTTTTCAACGCTGGCTTTTTCTTCCTGGAACTTATATAGAAATTATTCATAAAGTTGCTTGTCCAGTTCTCCTGCTACAAAGATTGTGCATGATGAAACGCTTGATTAACGAAATGAAAATATGACGTTTAATCCAAGCAAAAAAGCCGGGCTGTTAATTCTCGGCTTTTCCTTGCCGCTGTTTGCTAAGTGAAAGATTCTCAGTGCTATTTTAAGCGTCCGGAATTTCCGGCTCAACTAATTTCGCCAGTTTTTCTAACGACTCCTGCCAACCTAAATAGCACATTTCTGCAGGTATAGCAGAAGGAATATTTTCCTGAATGACTTTAAGTTCAGTACCGACAGAAACCTTTTTGAGCCAAACCGAAGTAATCATTTCTCCGGGCAAATTAGGGTCGTCAAATTTATCGGTGTACTTTAAGAACTCATTGGGTTTTATTTCCAAAAACTTTCCGGCAAAGGAATGACTATTGCCGGTGGAAAAATTGATAAAGGACATTTTATAACTACCTTCCACGCGCGCATCCATTTCATGAACAATACATGTAAATCCATAAGGCGGAAGCCAACTGGCAAGAGCATTGGCTTCAACGAAGGCACGATATACTTTTTCGGGAGTTGCTTTAAGAACTCTATGTAATTTTACTTTGTTTTCGGACATATGATTTTTTTGAATAAGACAAAGATAATATCGTTACATACTCAGAATACTATAATTCGATTGATGGTGAAATATTAATAGCCGAATCCTGTTTTTCTATAGACATTTTACGCGGGACGATGCCCTCTGTTAATGGGTGCAACTTTTCCAAAGCCTTTGCGAGTAAGAGCCCAATTTGTATTTATTATTAACGCCTCGTTTTCTCAAAGTGGGAAATTTATTTCTCGGATTATAGCCACAAGATATAATTTTTTTGAAAATAGAACTTCAAAGATATAACTGGCATAATTTTTTCTGCATTTGCAGTTGTTAAAAATAAATTCAAAAAAATATAAACACTTTAAATTTAAAAATTAAAATTATGACACAATTAACAAAAAAAAGAAGAAATGGAAATGGTGGCTTATTTCCTTCTCTCAGAAATGATTTTCTTAGCAATAGATTTTTTAGCCCACGTCGTTTGTTTGATTTCGATGATGATTTTTTTGACGGTGGTATGAGTACTCCTCCTCCTGCTAACATCACTGAGACTAACAAAGAATTCAGGCTTGATCTATCTGTTCCCGGCATGAAAAGAGACGACTTTGATGTAGACATTGAAAATGGCGTTTTAACTATCAGCGCAGAAAAAGAGGAAGAAAAAAAACAGGATGACAGGAACTACAAACGCAGGGAATTTTCCTACAATAGTTTTTGCAGAACTTTCACCTTACCGGAGAATGTAAATGAAAGTAATATCAATGCAAAATATGATAATGGTATGCTTCAGATTACCATTCCCAAAAAAGAAGTAACAGTTTCAGCCCCCAAAAAGCAAATTACAGTTTCCTGAAAAAATGTGAACAGCCCGGGAGTGAAAAACCCCCAGCTTCTTAAACTTAATAATAATCTAAAAACAAAAACCATGAAAAAATTAATATTACTATCACTTCTTATTGTAGGAAGTTATTCCGGAATTTACAGTCAAAAGCCAGCTATAGTGACAAGCGACAAGAGCGGATGGCATAAAATAGGTGAAACCACCGTTAATTTTAAAACTGAAACAGATGAAATCGCTGTGATGGGTGCTGATCGGTTCGCATTTATCAAAATTAAAGTCAATGATGCATCCATTCATTTAACTTCTTTTGATATTCACTTCGAAACCGGTGATAAACAAAGCGTGATTATAGGTCAGGAAATTAAAGCTCCTGGCGAAACCCGTGTGGTGCAGTTAACCGGAGGTGAACGAAGCATAAAAAAGGTCTCGTTCATATATAAAACCGTAGCAAACGCTAAAGACAAAAAAGCGCGTGTTGAATTATGGGGGTTAAAAACAAATCCTGATAAGAAAACAAGCAGTGCTAAATGATACAGCTAATTTAATATAATAATGAAAACTTTAATCTTAATAATTATGGCAACAGTAGCAACTAAAACTTTAACAATCGAAAGCCCGGTCTTTACAAATAATAATTCTATTCCATCTAAATATACCTGTGACGGAACAAATGTTAATCCTGCCTTAACAATTAAGGATATTCCGGTAGAAACTAAATCACTCGCACTTATAATGGACGATCCGGATGCTCCTAATGGCACTTTCGACCATTGGTTAATGTGGGATATTCCGGTAAGAGAAAATATAGAAGAAAACAGCATGCCTGGCATTCAGGGTAAAAATAGTAAAGGTGAAAATAAATATACCGGGCCTTGTCCGCCTTCCGGTACGCATCATTACCATTTCAGAGTATATGCATTGGATACAAAACTTAACCTTTCACCAGGTACAGATAAGAGTGCATTATTGAAAGCTATGGAAGATCATATTCTTGCTGAAGGTGAATTAACAGGACTGTACAAAAAATAACTTTAAATTAAAATTTATGAAAAAGGTAATCGCTTTAATCATTGTTTCAATTCTTTCGGTTAATGTATTTGCGGGTGATACAAAAAATCATCCTGATAAATACTGTGCTAAAATGAAGGATGGAAAGAAAGTAATAATGCATCAGGGAAATCCTGTAACAACAGATGTAATACTCGCTAATGGCACTAAAATCCAAACAGATGGAACAATAATAAAATCCAATGGTACTAAAGTAATTCTGAAAGAAGGTGAATGTATCAATAAGGATGGTGTAATAGCCGAAGAAAAGGACAAAAAAAATAAATCAGAATAAAATGCCCTGGACAAAAACAAATTATCCCAATTCCATGAAGAACCTCCCGGAAGAAGTTCGGAATAAAGCTATTGAAATTGGTAATGCCTTACTTGAGGAAGGAAAAATGGAAGAAGGAATTGCCATTGCTACTGCTATCAGCAGGGCTAAAGATTGGGCTGCTGAACATGGTAAAAAATTTGAAAATCCTGAAAAGTCAAGAATCACTGATGTTAAACAACATGGCCAGGATAGGATTGTCATTCCTTATGAAAATGAATGGGCTATTAAGGTAGAGGGCAGGGCTGCTGTTGAAAAGATTTTTCATACTAAACAGGAGGCTGTAAAGGAGGCCCGTAAAGAAGCCAAAGATGTAAATGGTTCACTGACGATTCAACGAAAAACCGGAAAGGTTGAAAAAAGAATTTCGTATAATCCTAAAAATATCGGTTCACAAACAAATAATAAAAAAACTTGAAAATGGCTACATTATTAGTTGCAACTTCCCTCGCTCTTCTTGTAATATATGCAGGAATAAAATTACTCATTCAGACCAAGCAGGAGAACCTTGGTAATCTTTACAAAGGGGCTTCCTGGTTTTTCATTATAGCTGGTTTACTCACATTGGTTTGTATAGGCGCATGTTGTATTGCCATGTGCTGCAAATATGGAATGCACATGATGCATAAAGGACATCATATGAAAGGTTACCATGATGGATATAAGAAAGAAATGAAATATCATCACGGGAAAATGGATGAAGGCTGCATAATTAATTTTAATTGCTGCGGAAGCGAAATGGCTAAATGCTGTTCCTATATGGACTATTGCAAACAAGACACAATAAAATATAACAGGAAATAATAATCAAATAATTTAATACTTATGAAAACTGATCCAAAAATACGAAAAGACATCGAAGATGAGTTAAAATGGGATGTCAGGATAAATTGTTCGAAGATTAATGTTGATGTGAGCAATGATCTAAAAATCAGTATTCCCGGCGTTTCCAAAAGATCCGATGCTGAAATTAAAAAGACAGTCTTTGATTCTATTAAGTGGAACAGTTCTGTTAAAGAAGATAAAATAAATGTGGAGGTGAAAGATGGCTGGGTAACGCTGAGCGGGGAAGTTGAATGGGCATATCAAAAATCCAAAGCGAAACTGTTGGCAGAGGATATAGTGGGAGTAACGGGAGTTACCAATAATATTAATGTGGTTTCAGCTTTTTCCACAAACGTTCAGGACGTGAAGCATAAAATAAATTCTGCGCTGAAAAGAAATCATTACCTGAACTCCAATAAAATTAATGTGCTTTGAGTTAGATGGAAGCAAGTGAAATTACAATTCCAATTGGGAATAACATACATTTAAAGGGGAACCTGCATGTGCCAGCCGGTGCAAGTTCCTTTGTAATATTTTCTCACGGCAGCGGAAGCAGCCGTTTTAGCAGAAGAAATAACCATGTTGCTGAAATTTTAAATAAAGAGGGCATCGCCACTTTACTTACTGATTTGCTCACCGAGAAAGAAGATGAAATATATGAAAATCGATTTAATATAGATCTGATCACTGAACGTCTTATTGTAGTTACAAATAATGCCAGGCAGAGATCCGGATTACAAAATACAAAAATTGGTTTTTTTGGTGCAAGTACAGGTGCAGCTTCTGCATTAAAAGCAGCGGCACAAATGAGTAATACTATTGAGGCAGTAGTTTCCAGGGGAGGCCGGCCTGACCTTGCAAAAGAAGCATTAAAAGAAGTAAAAGCTCCAACTTTACTCATAGTTGGCAGTCGTGATTCAGGTGTGATTGAATTGAATGAAAACGCCTTTAATATACTACGGTGTGAAAAAAAACTGGAAATAGTAAACGGAGCCACTCATTTATTTGAGGAACCTGGAAAATTAGATGAAGTGGCAAGGCTTGCTACGAATTGGTTTGTTAAATATCTCCATCCTGTATTGGCAACAAAATAATATGATCCCCCGTTTCAGAGATAGAAAGGATGCGGCTCAAAAGCTGATCCCGTATTTAAATAAATACCGCGACCAAAAAGTTGTAATATTGGCAATCCCCCGCGGAGGCATACCTATTGCACATCCAATTGCAAAGACTTATAATTTCCCCCTTGACCTTTTAATGACCAAAAAAATTGGACATCCATTTCAACCGGAGTTTGCCATTGGTGCAGTAAGCCCGGAAGATTATATTATTGATGATCAATTTTCAGTAGACCAGACTTATATTGATAGTGAAGTTAAACGAATCCGTGAATCACTGAAGGAAAGGTATAAAAAATGCATGGGCGATCATAAGCCCGTGGGCCTTGAAAATAAGGTGGTGATTATTATTGATGACGGTGTGGCAACAGGTCATACTATTCTTTCTGCTATAAAAATGCTTAGGCAAAAAAAACCAAAAAAAATAGTTGTGGCTGTTCCTGTCGCACCGGGAGAAACAGCAGAAAAAATAAAAAGAGAAGTTGACGATTTTATTTGTTTATACACTCCAACACCTTTCATTGGCGTGGGGTTACACTATTTAGATTTTTCTCCCGTATATGATGACGAAGCAATTCACTTAGTCAAGGATGCCAATCATTTTGAAGAAAACCATATAAATAATAATTATGGCATTTTTTCAAAATGAAAAAAGTTATAGATATCTATAAACGCTCAGAGAAAATTATCACACAATGGATGGCTGTTCACAGTCTCCTGTTTTTAAGGATAGCGCTTGGGATAATCTTTTTCTGGTTTGGAGTATTAAAATTCTTTCCCAATCTGAGTTCAGCCGAGAGTTTGGCAATTCGTACAATTGAAAACCTTACATCAGGAAAATTACCTCCCCAAGCCGCTATTAATATACTCGCAACCTGGGAATGCCTTATAGGGATTGGATTTATTTTGGGCAAGTTCATGCGCATTACTTTAATCCTTTTGTTTTTGCAAATGATCGGTACTGTAATGCCCCTTTTTATGTTTCCGGAACTAACTTTTACGAGCATACCATTTGTACCAACATTGGAGGGACAATACATAATTAAGAACCTGGTTATTATTGCTTCAGCTATTGTATTATTGGCCACAATAAGGGGAGGGGCCGTGGTAGCTGATCCTAAAATTGCTAAGGAAGCGAAAAAAGAGGAAGAAGAAAAGGTAGAAGAATTAAAACACAGGAACTAAAAATAAAGTTCAATATTATAATTTTCATGACATTTAGAGTTCTATCATATCATAAAGCATCAAGCCCCTGTGTTACCAGGGGCTGATGCATGATTTTGTGTTTTCCTTTCATCCCGCTTTATGGCGGGGACTCAAGTAAAAGGGTTTAATTCTCAGGCTTCACAAGTGAAACCTCCCCTAAACACATCATCGCATTAAATAATACAAGTATTATGCCAGTTAACTTTTATCAGTATTTCCTGATTTTTAATAGTATCTGTGTAAATATAACTTCTCAAAATGAGTATTTTTTTCCAATATATTTTTCATTTTATTTTTTTGATGCGGATGTATTAATTTAAAAACCTATAATTTGTTTTTATTCAGACTGGCTTGAATTTTGAAATATAATTGTAAAAAAATATAGAGTTATGCCAGAAAAGAAAACCCTCCAACGTGCACGTAGCGCAAGACGCAAGGGAAGATCTGCCAGCACACAAGCCGGTGAATTTGTCCGTGAAGAAATACATCATATTCGTGAAGGAAAACATGGAGCAAAGTCAGCGAGGCAGGCAATAGTTATTGGCTTATCTAAAGCAGGAAGGGCAGGAGTAAAATTAAAACCGCCAGCTAAGGGAAAAACCTCCGAAAAGACCAGGAAAAGCGCAGAACAAGCTTACAAGAAAGGACAAAAACATGAACCGGTTTCTAAAACACGTTCAAGAGCAAGAGTCCGGGCGTTAAAAAAAGAAAGGGCTTCAGCAGCCTCTCATACCGCACTTTCGCGCCAGGCACATTCAGCTGCCAAACATCGTACAGCAGCGGAACGGTCCAAAGCTGCCCGCAAAGCTGTTCGTACAAAAGGTTCTAAAGGACGGGCTGAAGCTGCAAAAAAAGCAGCGCACACCAGAGCCAGAGAGTTAAATGAAGCTTAACGCGATATGAGCCACATCGAACAAACACATATCCTGGATCTTACCGATCAAATTGCAAAAGTATCTCATCGACTTGCAAATGCCGCGGATCTTGATGCTCTTTTGGAAGAGATAGGTGATGCCCGATACGTTTTACTGGGAGAGGCAAGTCATGGTACGCATGAATATTATACCTGGAGAACCCATATAAGCAAGCGGCTGATATCAGAAAAGAATTTCTCAATGATAGCAGTGGAGGGTGATTGGCCTGATTGTTATCGTTTAAATCGTTACATAAAAGGATATCCCGGTTCCGGTGAAAGCGCCAAAGATGTATTCCATGCTTTTAACCGCTGGCCTACATGGATGTGGGCTAATTGGGAAACCGTTGCTTTGGCTGAATGGCTTCGTAAGCATAATTCCAAACTTCCGTTGGGTGGGAAAGTCGGATTTTATGGATTAGATGTTTATAGTCTTTGGGAATCAATGGAAGCTATAACCAAGTATCTTGAAAAGACGGATCCTGCTGCATTAAAATCAGTACAGGAGGCAATGGATTGTTTTGAACCGTTTGATGTAAGAGAAGGATTTTCCTATGCCGCAAGAAGTTATGGTCTCACTGCTTCCTGTGAGCAGGAAGTTGAAAACCTTCTTGCAAATATCAGGCGTAAAATGCCACAATACAATACAGATCATGAAGAAGTATTCAGCGCAGAGCAAAATGCACTTGTAGCAGTCAATGCTGAGCGTTATTATCATGTAATGATGGGGGGAGGAGAAGCCTCATGGAATATAAGGGATCGCCATATGTCTGAAACGATTAATAGGCTTATGGAATTTCACGGTAAAAGAGCAAAAATAATTATCTGGGAACATAACACTCACATAGGTGATGCCAGGGCTACAGACATGAAACACGTGGGCCTTATTAATGTAGGGCAGTTAGTAAAAGAAGAACATGCATCAGAAGGAGTTGTTCGTATAGGGTTTGGTTCATTTGAAGGTACGGTTCTGGCAGCTTATCATTGGGGCAGTGAAGTAAAGAAAATGAAAGTTCCAAAAGCCGTAGAAGGAAGTTGGGAACATTTACTCCAGAACTCCGGAGCGTATGATAAATATATTCTTTCAAAAGACATTAAAAATTTTAAAACTACAATAGGACATAGAGCCATCGGAGTTGTTTATGATCCGGATTATGAATATGGAAATTATGTTGCCAGCATTATTCCTTCCCGCTATGAAGCATTTATGTTTTTTGAAAAAACACAAGCACTTCATTCGTTGCATGTTAAGCCTGATGGCCTGCAAATGCCTGAAACATATCCTTGGGGAGTGTAGATTTTATAAATGTGATATGACTATGAGGTTGTTTAAATTTCATAAATGTAATAAACCGGTGGCCCCAATGCCTGCCGGCCTGGGCAGCATAGGAGTGAACTGTTTGTAGTAAAATGATTTATCATATATTTAGCCCGATGCCTGCTGGCAGGTAGGCATCGGGCAATGTCATTAAGTTAAGCCCGAAGGGCTTGAATATAAATAACCTCCGGTAAAACCGGATGAAAAAAATAACACAAGCCATTATCCAACCCTGAAAGGGTTGAATATCAATGTAAATATATTTAACTCTTTCAGGGTTGCAGGCATTAACTTTAAATCTGAAATCTTTTCAGCGTATTCTTCAGCGTACGCGTAAACTGAATTTTCAATTCTCTAAATGAGCAAAATTATTGTGCCTGATTTTTACGCTTCTGTTACAAGGACGTCTTCTGCTATTTTCTTTTTACAATATACCCGGCAAAAGGCGATCCGCATTTTCACATTTCATTAATAGTTTCAGCGGGAGCTGATCGTTTTCTTTTTCCGCTTAATTAAAATTATAAGTCATAATAAAAATCAGGTATAGATTTGTCAATTATTTCATAAGTTCATACATTAGTGAACTAATAAACATTTATAATGAAAAATATAACGATTTATGAGTTGCACGCAGAAGTATGCAAAGCATTGGCTCATCCGTTGAGGATTGAGGTAATTGATCTTCTTCAGAAGAAAGAATTATGCTTTAGCGATATGCTTGAGAAAACAGGCGGA
This sequence comes from Bacteroidota bacterium, assembly GCA_016183775.1. NCBI lineage: Bacteria > Pseudomonadati > Bacteroidota > Bacteroidota bacterium. The sequence continues at coordinate 5,063 of JACPDY010000068.1, read as the reverse complement.
TTGAAATCAAACCTATCACAGCATTTATCAATCATGGCAAACAGCGGTATCCTGAACGTGAGAAAAGACAGCCGGTGTAATTATTACAGCCTTTCTTCATCAAAAGTGGCAAAGGCTTGTTCACTTATGCGGGAAGTGTTAATTGACAATCTTAAAAAGCAACAGCAACTTCATAAAAGTATTTTAAAATGAGTAAAACAATTTTAGTATTAGGTGGCGGATGGGGCGGTTTGACCGCTGCTCATGCCTTAAAAAGTAAATTACCCGGTGATTATCGTATCGCTGTCATTGAAAAAAGACAATCATTTGTTTTTTATCCCTCTTTCCTCCGGGCAATGATCGGGGAAACAACCGGATTAAACTACATTGAAAGCCCTTTGAAAAACCTTTTAAGGAAAGATTTGGAAATAATCAATGAAGAAGTGATCCGCATTGATCCCGAAACAAAAACAGTTTATACCAATGCGCAAACTATCCAGGCCGATTACATCATTATCGCGATGGGAGCGGAATTATATCCCGAAACAATTCCCGGATTTAATGAATATTGCCTGAACCTTTACGATACAAAAGGAGCATTTGAGATTCACGAAAAACTTGAAAATTTTACCAAAGGCAAAATTGCATTTCTTGTTACCCGCACCCCGTTCCGTTGCCCTCCGGCACCATACGAAGCTGCCATGTTAGCCGAATGGTTTTTGAGAGAAAAGGGAGTAAGAAATAATATTGAGATTTCTATATATACACCTGAAAAATTCCCAATGCCTTCTGCCGGAGAACAGGTAGGTGAAGCATTCAAACAGATTTTAAGTGCGCATAATATTCAATTTTTCCCTGAGCACAACGTTTCTAAAGTCGAAGGTAAGTCAAACAAAATTCTTTTCTCAAATAATAAAGAAGCGAATTACGATCTGCTTATTGGTGTTCCGCCACATGGTGCGCCTAAAGCAATTGTAGAATCGGGCTTAACCAATTCATCCGGGTACATTTCCGTTCACCCTCAAACAATGGAAATACTCAATAACCCGGAAGAACTCACTACGCGCTTTCCGGGTATTTATGCAATTGGAGATAGTGCGGGAATTATGCTCTTAAACGGAAAGTATCTGCCTAAAGGCGGAGTATTTGCGGAAGAAAAAGCGCAGGTAGTTGCAAGAAATATCATCTCGCTAATTAAGGGAGAAAAACCAATGGCTTCATTTAGCGGACAGGGAGTTTGTTATGTAGATGTGGGAGATGGAATGGCTGCTGAAGGTGCAGGAGATTTTTACGCATATCCCGATCCTGTTGTTAAACTGGCAATGCCATCTAAAGAAAGCCGTAAAGCAAAGCATGAATTTGAGCGGATTTTTGAATGGTGGTTTACTGAATATCAAAACAAATAAACCGTAAAAATATGAAAACAAAGATTGTTCTCTTGTTCTCCGTAGTAGCAGTATTGATGTTTTTCGCATTTAACACTTCTGTTCAGAAAGATAAAGAGCCCTGGAGCAAAAATCAGCTAATAGAACCGGCAGACCTTGCAAAAATCATTAATGACGTATCAGCAAAGAAGCCGGTTATATACAGTGTTGGTCCCGGAGCAAACATCAAAGGATGTGTTGAAATGGGTGCTGCACAGGAAAAGGAAAATCTTGAGAAGTTAAAAGCGGCTCTCCGTAAACTTGATAAAAATGCGGAAATAGTTATCCTGTGCGGATGTTGCCCGTTTGAACATTGTCCGAATATTCGTCCTTCATTTGAATTGCTAAATGAAATGAAATTCACAAATCATAAACTTCTTAATCTTACGAAAAATCTAAAGGTGGACTGGATTGATAAGGGTTATCCAATAAACGAATGATTGAAGAAAAAAACATATCGGTATTTGATAAAAATGCACTGGAGTATGACCAATGGTATGATAAGCATTGTAATATTTATCAGTCAGAAATTCTTGCCTTAAAACAAGCAATTCTGCACAATAAAAATGGAGTTGAAATTGGTGTTGGCACAGGTCGTTTTGCTGAACCATTAAACATAAAAGCCGGAGTTGAGCCGTCTGAAAACATGGCGAAAGTTGCGGAACAAAGAGGGATAAAAGTTTACCGAACCGTTGCCGAAAACCTTCCCTTTGAAAACGAAACTTTTGATTTTGCATTGATGGTAACAACCGTTTGTTTTCTCACGAACATTCCGAAAGTATTTAAAGAAGTTCACCGGATATTGAAACCAAAGGGAGAAATTATACTTGCTATCATAGACAAAAACAGCGAACTCGGAAAGAAATATGAAAAAGAAAAATCATCAAACAAATTTTATAAGGATGCCCATTTCCATTCCACCGGAGAAATAACAGAATTGCTGAAACAGGCCCATTTTGAAAAATTTGAATACTGGCAAACACTAACCACATCAAACACTAATGAAGTTGAACAACCACAAATGGGTTTCGGCAAGGGAAGCTTTGTAGTAATAAAGGCAATAAAATATTAACCATAAAATAAATAGTATGAAAATCCTGATTTTAATTAATGATGCTCCTTATGGAACAGAAAAGGCGTACAATGCTATGCGTTTAGCAAATCAACTTGGTAAAGACCATGAACGGGTTGAAGTGAGGATATTTTTAATGGCGGACGCGGCAAACTGTGCGATAGCTAATCAAAATACCCCCAATGGTTACTATAATATCGAGCGTATGATCAAACTTGCTCTTACAAAAGGGGCAAAAGTAAAAATATGCGGAAGTTGTGCTGATGCAAGGGGGTTAAAAAATGCGGTACTTATTGAAGGGACAGAAATAAGCACAATGGCAGAACTTACCAATTGGGTGGTGGATAGCGATAAAGTACTCGTATTTTAATCGTTATAAAGTTCTCGGATAGGAGAAAATTTATTTTCTATGAATGTGCATAAGGTGAGGGTAAAACCGGAGATAAACTTCTCCTGAAAATGGATTCTGACCATATAAGGAAGTAAGTTGACTATCCGGTATAAAGATAGATGCCTGAATACCAAAAGCTAAATTATTTCCAGCCTTTCTAAGGAAGACCCTATTTACTCCTAAAGTAAAACCCTGAATGGTAAAAATAATTGTTTGTCCATTGCTGAACTGTGGTAGATCAAGCTCCTCTGCGCTTTTTTGTATCCATTCGTATCTGCCATAAATTGCGGTCCTGTCTAACTGGAATGCTGGCTCTAATAAAAATGAATTTTCCTTATGGTCACTATTATTAAGTCCCCACACAATTGTTGTGGCTAAATATTTATTTTCTTCGCCAATTGGAATATGATTAATAATTGAAGCCGTTGTTCTATTAATATCCTGCTCCGGTTTGGCTATTTCCGGTTTATTCAGAAATGCCTGCGACACTTGAATTGCAATTTGCTTTGTTGGATTGCACAGCAGCCGAACAGAATAAGAATCAAATTTCGGATTGTCAAAATCGTATCTTTTATTATCCGGCTCCCGACCTGTAAAACCTGAACCTTCTATTTTGAAAAATTTATATCGTATTCCCAGGGTAGCAACTCCAAATGTAATGTGCGTTGCATCCTGCCAATGATGTGATAATGGTGCATCGGGATTGTTTAAAGCAGAATTTCTATGCATAAAAGCGACAGGCCCTAAAGCCGGTTCGCCCGGATAACCCAGGTATCCTGTTACATCAACATCTTTAGAAAACATTTGCGTATAACCAACCGAAAGTTCAGAAAATAAATCATGCGGGTGCTGTTTGTCTGTTAAGCGTTTTCCTTTATAGATTTCTCCAGTCTGAAAAAGTAGTGGATACCCTTCGCTGCCAATAGTAAAAGGATCAAAGGAAAACATTCCGCTAAAACGAAACAGTCCTTTCTTTCCTGCTTTCTTTTGTCCCATTGCCATGATCCAATTCGGAGCATCGAATTTTTCGCCTCCTCTGATGCCATTATTAAAAATGTCCTGCTTATTATATCTGAGAAATAAATTAGCATGTACCATAAACATCCAGTTTTTCACATGAGCCCCATGTCCGTACATAACAGTTGCATCAGGCATCCATCCCGTTCCTGAACCATTTCTGCTCATAGGTAAATTAAGCGAAAATGAATGTGGCATCATTGACATAGTATCTTCCAAGCCTGAAGAACCCTCTTTAGCCTTCATCTGATGTTGCTCATGCTGACCGGATGAATATTTTGGAAAGAAAATAGTCAATAAGATCGCAAATACAAATGCAGCGAAACGGGAAAATATTTTCATGCTCATAATGGGTGATTCACTCCACCGGCATATTGCTCATTACCCTGCATTCTTCAGCGCATTTGCGGCAAACTTCAGCGCATTTTTTACAATGTTCCAGATCAGAATGTTTTTCACACTCGGCAGCACAGGCATCGCAAACCTTTGCACAAAGTTCGCAAATCTCACTCGCAAATTGACTTCCACCCGACATCATTTTTGCAGAAAGCATACACATCGTAGCGCAATCGCTGTTCAGTTTAATACATTGTACTAATACCTTTACATCTTTTTCGTTAAGACAAGCATCTTCACAATGTTTACATTCTGTTGCACAATTGTAACATGCATCAATGCAACTTTGAAATTTTTCGTGAGCCATTGGTTTAAAAATTTGGTAAATAATAATTTTTTAAACGAAAATACTCGAACTAAATTTATGCCAATATTTTATTCGTTGAAAACCGGAAAATAATAGCCGAAAATAATATGATAATTTTCAATGGGCATTTATATCTTATACTAAACCGCTAACAAGTCTGATTTAATCCAATTAAATCCGCAGAGTGATTTTAATACTTTGGTTTCTTTTGTCAATTCCCATAGTTTTTGTTCCAGATGTTGCTCCACATGATCAATGCTTTTGAAGGTGTGGTTATTAAATTGTTTTTGTTCTCTCATGTAATCCCAAATATTTTCAACAGGATTTAATTGTGGGGAGTAGGGCGGCAAGAATAATAATCTTATGTTGTTTTGGAAGTTTTAAGTCTTTGCTTTTGTGCCATCCTGCCCCGTCCAGTGTCAGTATGATTCGATTGTGCTTAAAGTGATTGGAGAACTCATGTAAAAATGCATTCGT
>JACPDY010000067.1 GCA_016183775.1 Bacteroidota bacterium | reverse complement strand
TGAATAATTTAAAAAAAATGTTCCCGGAATATACCAACGATATTGATTATATCCTGTACCGTACAAAAGATCTGATAATACCTTTTGAAAGCAAGTTGTATTACCACCCATTAATGAAAGGTTCATATTCAATAAAAAATGTGCTGCCGGCATTGGTTCCGGATCTTAACTATAACACGCTGAGCATAGGCAGCGGAAGTATTGCGATGGCCGCTTTTGAGAACCTTCAAACCGAAAATGATATTTTTAAAATTTCCGAAACACGGGAAGCATTGCTTGCTTATTGCAAGATGGACACATTGGCGATGGTAAAAATACTGGAAGTACTGGAGGCTGTGGTTAATGATCGACCCGCTCAAATTTAAAGGGCAGGGTGAGCAATTTCTGAAACTCTTCACCCGCTTCTTTCATTTCAATATCAATATCATTAAATACCCATTTAACCTCAACAGGTATATTATTTTTATGCAATTCTTCCAGGCGCGCAAAAATATTCATCAGGTATTTTGCTGATGACGAACTGAAATACTCGAAAAATATTGTAAAACTGATCTTCTGAGTTCTGTTTTTTTGTTCGATGGTTTGGGCACAAAAGTTTTTCACCCAGTCGATCACCGGATCATAAAAAGCTTTTGTATTCTCGGGCCGGGACTCACCCTTCAGCTCAAATACATTTTTTGTCACATCAAAAATAATATGCGGGGTACTTTCGGTAGCTACAATGATCAATGGCTGCATTTAGTTTACTTTTATTTTAACCTGGAAAATATAAAATGATGTAGTATCGTCAACTTTTCTGAATTCATATGTTAACGTATCGTTTGATTTAATAGCAATATCAACCATTGCCAGGTCAGCATTATACTCTTTTACAGTTATATCAGAAACGCATTCCCTGTATAATTGCTTTTTACCATCAATATTAAGCGCATTGATCTTGTCAATTTGCGCTCTTTGGAATTCAATATTATCGTTAAAAATATACCTTCCGGAAATAAGATAATAATAATCCTTATCACAACTTAATGTAAATATGGAGAACGGGTTTATTTTTTTATTCTGCTTTTTAGTGATGTCATATCCGCTGTGAATTGCCTCCAGACATTCAACCATAATACCATAAATCCGTTTTTGAACCCTGGGAAAATATTTCACTTCTTTCAATTTGAGTTTAACGGAGGTAATCAGCGCGTCAATTATTTTCATATCCAGCTCTCCTGTATATGCCAATAGCACATTATTATCCCTCATTTTCAGGTGAATATCATATATATAATTATCCTGCAGCCCCATAATCACTTTCAATTGTATTAATTAATTTACGGAAAAAAAACGAAATGGTATAGAAACCATCTTAGAAAACTCCTCCCCCGAATTTTTCATATCTTCATCGGGAGCATCGTAATACCATTCAATCTCCACAGGCATAATTTCCTGCTTTATGGTATCTAACTTATTAATAATTGATGTAAGGAATTTTGCAGAAGTTGAATTAAAATACTCGAATCTGAACTTAAAAACCAGTTTTTCATTGCCTTTTGCCTTATTAGTATGCAGGTGATCTTTATAACTGTCGATCCAATCCATCACGGGCTCATAGAACTTACGGACATTCTCGGGCCTTGACTCCCCGGATATCTCAAACTCCTTTTTATCAGGCATGAAACAGATCTTCGGTGTCAGGTCGGTAGATTCAATCACTAATGGCGTCATTATTCAATTATTTAAATGTGAATTATTGCTATGTATACATACCTGGAAAACATAAAAAGTACTGTTATCATTGACCTTCCTGAAATCGTATCGCAGCTGGCTGCCGGATTTGATGGCGATGTCAATAATACCCAAACCGGCACCACCTTTATCCGAAAACTCACCATTGGCAAGTATTTCGCGATACATTTCCCAACGCTGTGCTTTGTTTAATGTATTGATCTTGTCAATAATATTCTTTAAAAAATCAACGCTTTTATTCTGAACATAATTACCTGTTACAAGGTAATAATCATTTCCATCCTTTCTTAATGTAAAAATGGCGAAAGAACGTAAATGAATATGCTGCTGGATTGCGTTCTCCGAGTGGCGGAAAATGTTCTCGAGACACTCAACCATAACATTATATATCTTTTTCTGGACGAAAATATCAGACTCTACATTGCTTAGTTTTTCCCTTACAGAAGTCACAAGGGCATTGATCACACGCATATCAAACTCTCCATTAAAGGCAAGAATAACATTATTGGTTTCCATTACCCTTAATATCTCGATCACAAATTCATCATCCATAACAATACCCTGATTGCATTAAATTAGCAGAATTAAAAGCATAAATATAAAAACTTACCACGACATAATCATAAAACCGGCTACTCTATTAATTTATACGATCGGGCGGCATTCTCAAGGGTACAGGCATTAAAGTGCCACCATTCAGTCTGGATATTGAAAAAACCAGCTTTATACATGATATCTCTGAGCATTTGCCTGTTCTTTACATGTACTATTGTAAGTTTGCCTTCAGCCAGCATAGCTGCTTCCCGCCGGGGGGAGGCCTCTTCGCCAAAAAAATCGTAAGGTGTGCCCATATCAAGTTCCCGACCCAAACTATCCGCAATACCAATATCAACGGCAGCTCCATAATTGTGCAGGGATCCATATTGGGGATTCGATAAATATTTGGTCTTTTCTCCTTTTGGCACCTTTATACTGTCCCACATGAGCTGCTGTACCCTTAAAGGACGCGCCGCATCATAAATAATCAAATTGTAACCAGGATGTTTTTCCCGCAAAGCATTTTGTGCCTTCGCCAGTTTTTCAGTCACATCCGGCTGCAAATAGGCATTGGCAATATCTCCATATACATCAGTATCCATAAAGTTGTTTAAGCCTGAATAGCGCAGATCGATCAAAACAGAAGGAATAATTTGCTTAACATTCACTAAACCGGCAATTATAAAAGGTTGTTCAGCTTTCCATATCCTTAACTCCTTTTCACGCTCTTTTTTCGCATCATCAATATTCCTGCGTGTATCAGTTAATATAGAATCGGAAGCGACCTGAAACGTGGAAATAATTATAGTTGGTCCGGAATACACAGGCGATTCGGATGGCCGGCAGGATAAAAAAGAATAAAAAAGTATCAAAATGTATTTGAAGAGTTTCATGACTGGACAAAGTTAACAAAACATCAGCCTTCAGGTACACCGATCGGAGCCGCAGCGTATTGCTATAGCCGATAAACCTTCGCATAGCATTTTATTTAGCTTACAAATTTTTTAGTAGTTTAGTTGAGCAAAAAAGCAGAACCATGCCATCATTTGACATAGTAAGTAAAACGGATGTCCAAACCCTTGATAACGCAATTAATGTAGCCAGGCGGGAAATACTTAACCGTTATGATTTTCATGGCTCGAAAAGCACAATTGAACTGGACAAAAAGGCCTTTACCATATCTATACTTACTGAAAACGACATGCGCCTGGATTCAATCATTGATATCATACGCTCACGTATGATAAAGCAGCACCTGAATCCTTTATGCCTCGACGAGGGCAAAGAAAAATATGCTTCGGGCAATATGGTCCGGAAAGACATTATCGTTAAACAGGGCATAGATAAAGATGCCGCCCGAAAAATAAATAAAGACATAAAGGATTCAAAGTTTAAAGTGCAGTCGCAAATTATGGATGACCAGATACGTGTTACAGGCAAGAAGATAGACGACCTTCAACAGATCATTTCTTTGGTGAGCCGAGGGAATTATGGGTTACCTTTGCAGTTTGTGAATATGAAATAAAAGCCGCTCTCCTGCTCTCCCCAAGGGGAGAGAGTTGATACTCCTAACATTTAAACAAATAGTTAATTAAAATATTTTGGGAATAAAGACCAACGCTCCAATTAACAGGGCTGTTATTGCAGCTATTAATACAGCAGCGGCAGCGAGGTCCTTCACTTTGCCTGCTTGTTCGTGTTTAGCCGGAGAGACGTGATCGGTGAGGAACTCTATGGATGTATTTATTATTTCAGCGGTAAAAACAAATCCGGCGGCGAAGAGAATGGCGATCCATTCCATCTTATTTAATTTAAAATAAAATCCTGAAACAACTATTAAAACAAATGCTGACAAATGAATCCAGGCATTATGCTGAGTTTTAAAAAGTAATTTCAAGCCTTTAAATGCATATTTAAAACTATGCATGCAATTGATGATAGAGAATTTCTTAGTCATTTTCCGGCCTTCGATTCGGAAAAGCTAATTTACGGTGAATTTTTGTCCGATACACTTATTATACAGATTTGATACCTGCGATGGTCCAATTTCATTGGCCCAAACTATCCGAGCAGCATTATAGCAATATTGATTGGACTCCTATGAATAAATTGTCAATAAAATTGGTATTATGATTGATCGCAGCTTTTGCCGCAACACCTGATAGTATCATTACCTTTGCATCATGGAGTTAACCAGTATTACTATCGGTGAAATTACGGTAATGGAACCCGTCACGACTATAACTGATCTTATAGTTTCGGCAGTTTGCTTTTATGCATTCGGCAAACTTGGCAAAAGTGAAAACTCACGGCACATTTCAATCAAACTATACCAATACTTTTTTTTAACAATGGGTTTAGCCACCGCTTTTGGGGGCTTGATCGGCCATGCTTTTTTACATTACCTGGGTTTTGAATGGAAACTCCCGGGCTGGATAATAAGCATGTTATCGGTAGCATTGGCTGAACGCGGTGCCATTATACATGCCCGACCGCTTTTAAAAAAACGGATCGGCGATTTCTTTGTTGTCATAAACATTGTTGAGCTATTAGCTTTTATTTTTTTAGCTATGTACGCATTAAAGTTCATTTACGTTGAGATACATGCCGTATACGGGCTGCTGGTTATTTTATTTTCTTTTGAGCTTTTTGTATACAAAAAGACGGAAGATAAAGGCAGTCGAATAGCATTGTGGTCGGTATTTTTTGCATTCCTGGCAGCTTTTACTCATTTAATCAAGATATCTATCCACAAATGGTTCAATTACCTTGATCTAAGCCATGTATTTATGGCTGTCAGCTCGTATATTTTGTATAGAGGTGTGATATCAATGAATATTTATGAAAAAGGCAAACAGAGTTCTTAAAAACACTTTATTTTCTTGCCTGCTATGGAAAAAGCGTTATTTTTGCAGTCCGTTCGTTAAAAAACCAGAAAATGGGCTGGTAGTTCAGTTGGTTAGAATGCCGCCCTGTCACGGCGGAGGTCGCGGGTTCGAGTCCCGTCCAGCCCGCAAAAAGCCCTCAATTATGAGGGCTTTTTACTTTACAAAAGCAAAGGGTCAGTTTTTAATAAACTTCAGGGTTTGCTGAGGATAATTTTTCAGATGTATAAAGTAAATCCCCTTTGATAAATCTTCGATATTAACTGTACTGATTTTCTGTTTTATGTCCGCACTTTTAACCAATGCTCCTATTGAGTTATAGATCAGCATCTGCTCACTCCCTGAAGGATGGGTTGTGCATTTAATTGTCAGATTTTCTGAAGAAGGGTTTGGAAAAATTTCAAATCTATTTTGAATCAGGTAATTACCGGAAATGCCAGAAATTTCAGGAATATAAAACTCCAGCAACATAACAGCATTGGGTTGTAAGTGAATAGAATATGAAGAATCAACCAGATTTATTTTATCTCCATACACAACAGAATTAGGATAGAGGAACGAAGTTGCAGAGCTCCTGTCATACCCCTTTGCCAATAAAGAATCGAATCGATAAATAACATTGTTATGTGTTGAATCAACAAGATATTTTGTTCCAAGATGATTTCCGGTTACTCCTGAAATAGTAAGATTAATATTTCTACCAAAACGAAATACCGAATCAGCCTTTTGATAAATGGGTATGGCGGAATTTATTGCTAATGACATTGCATCCATGCCTGTTAATGTTATATAACCTTTGTAAATTGAATCTAATCTTGAATTGGTATATCCTGCTGTAGAAATGTCTGTTACATTAAAATGTTTATTGTACAGTAAATAAGAAGTTGCTTCTGTGAATGCTGGCAGTGAACGGTTTGACAAAAGAACACGAACGGTATCGTTTTGAACAGAAGAAACTACGGCTAGATTCAGATAATCCGAACTATCCGATTCAATTTTTTCTCCCTTCACTTTATCTAGCAACAGCAATGATTTCCATTCCGGTTTATGTAAAGCACCCCAACTTAATAACCCATAATCATGGTGAAATTCAGCTGTATCCATATTAAAGTCTTGCCAGGATGCTACCAGTTGCGCTGCAATTCCATACTTCTCTAAACCTAAAACATAATTTGGCATAAAAGCAGCGGCAAAATTTGATTCCCGAATATTGAAAGCATTATTCCATTCAGAAATAATATAAGGAACAAGACCATGCCCTGAATTTATAAGTTTTTGATTCAGAAAATCAATCTCCATTTTCATTGAATGTAAAAAAGAGTCGAACTTATGCCATGAAATAAAATCTAATGGTGCATTCCATACCATACAACTGTCAATTAATCTTCCTATAATGGATGAATCTAACTGCGAATTAGTTATAAATCCGATGGGATATGCACTTCCAAACTTTGAAGTAAACGATGCCAAAACCGGACCACCAACTTTAGCAGTGGGATGATTCGTTTTTATAGCAAAATATGTTTTATTAAAAAAATCAAAATACTGTGCAGGAGTCCCCTGCCAATAAAAATTATCCGGCTCATTCCATATTTCATAATAGGGATCAAGCCCCCATTGTCCGTTAATCTTACTCACTATACTATCTATCAATAAATTCCATGTTGCATAATTTGCAGGAGGCATCGCATTAAATTTTTTCCAATTAGGATCGCCTGATATGGTATTGTCGGTTGATGAGCTTAACCACAAAGGCATTTTTATAAATGGAAGGATCAGCTTATCGCATCTTGAATTAGCATATAATATTCCTGGCTTAGCGGCTTCTAATTGTGCCATAACACCTGCAATGGAAGGTGAGCTAAATTCCATCGCAACCTCTATACTAATCATACGAATGCTGTTATGCCTAATTCCATTATTTAAAAAGTCGGTTGTGCCATCCGCTGTTTTGGGGACAAGAAAAATTCCTGGCTCATATATAGTTGGAACCGGGCCAGGTGAGTTTTTCGGATCAATGATAATATTTTGGGAATATGTATTATTAAGAACAAAAAGCAAAACAATTAGAATTGCGTATTCGGTTCTTTTTATGAAATAGCCATCACGCCAAAAGGCGTGACTAACCGACATGAATATATGACGTATCCTATCTGACAAACAGTAACTTATAAAATTATGGACAGATAAAAATTATATCACTGATTTAAATTAAGGATAGCATAATTACGAAATTGAACCAGCTTCCTTAAATCCAAAAGACTACTTTTTAAGAGGTTGTACTTTAGCCAACACCGGAAAGCGCAATTGCGCGAGGTAAAAGGATCCGAACAGGATCGTGTTGTAGAACAAGTCACCCAATAGGGTCATGCGAAAGAATGGCACACCCAATACATAAGCACTCAGCATTCCGGAAGTTCCGTTTGGCATACCCTCTGCAGCCCATACACCAAAATTAGTGATCAAAAAGAAGATCACGGAAGAAGCCAATGAAGCAATAAACAAACTTCCGGGTTTTACCCTGTCACGCAAACCCCAACCAATGAATCCTGTTATCGCGAAAGCAACATACACATAGATCATTGTGTTATGGAAGCCAATGATAAAGTCACTGATAAGCATAGCAACAAAAGGAATAATAAACGCCATGCGCTTATTACTCATACAGGCCCCTCCAAACAAAGCCATGGCGGCAATAGGGGTAAAATTCGGGATGTGTGGAAATATACGGCTTGATGCAGCTATAAAAACAACCGCAGTTATAAACAGGAAACGGGCATTCAGGTTTGTTGAGTTCATAGTATTGATGTTATCCTACAAAAATAAGAGATTTTATCCCTTTTAAAAACAAAAGGGCATTAGTTTTTAAACATATTGTTATTTATATCAAACCAATACAGATTTTTGAAAACAAAACCGCCTCCAAGAACACAGAGCCGGGTTGTGTTCAACATCTGTTCTTTGCGAACTTTGCGCCTTTGCGCGAAACCGCTATGAAGAATACTTTGTTGTACGTCAAAGAACAATGTATATTAGCAGCACTTTGAAAGCCTCCAATAAATACACTCTGCTGATCTCCTACCTTGCACTCGCCTTTGGATTTTATCACACATCATTGGGCGTTTATTTTCTTTCCGACGATCTTACCCAGATACACATCATGAGCAAGTTTGGCCTGGCAGGGGTAACACACAATTTTGATATTGCCTTTATCCGACCATTACCTTATATCTTCATGGCCATACTGCATGACCTGTTCGGACACACATCCGCCATGCCCTATCATGCCTGGAACATTATTATACATGCACTCAATTCCTGGTTGGTGTTTTTGCTATATGTAGCCTGGGTGAAACGTTATGCTGAAAACACTGGCTATACCGTTGTTCCCGGTATTATTGCGGGTCTTTTATTTCTCGCTCTGCCCTATCAAAACGAAGCCGTTACGTGGGTAGCCGCGACTGTGGACCTGATGGTTACTGCATGGACCTTAGTTACCATCCTTCTATACTTAAAATACAGGACAGAAAAAAATAAACGCTACCTCTATGGGTCATTACTTGCATTTTTTATGGCCCTGATGTGCAAAGAAGCGAGCCTATTTATTCCTGTACTGATTTTTATATCTGAATGTATTGAATATTGGCCGAAACGCTATTACAGCAAGCCTTTTAAAACAACTTTATTGTACGCAGCCTGGTTCCCTTTGTATATTTTTATGCGGTACTTCTTTCTGGGAGAACTGATCGGTGGTTACCATGAAATGCATACCGTTTTCAGTCCATTACTGCTGGTGTGCAATGCGGGCCTGTATACGGCCAAGTTCTTTGCTTTTTATCGCTTGCTGCCTGATGGAATAAGAGAAATACTGAAACTCATTATACATAACAAGATCATTTTAGTTACCACTGCTTTATCGACAACCATTATTATCCTTTACTTCCGCAACCATTTTAAGCAGCTTTTCCTGAATAAGTCTGCTCTATTGCTATTCATGGCTTTTTATATTTCCCTTATCCCTGTAATTAACCTCGAAACATCTTTCATTGGCGATTCGCAATCTGACAGGTACGGATACCTTCCTGCAATTTTCTTTTTGATGTTATTGACTTACATGCTAAATGAAGTTTTAAACAGGAAAGTGCTGTTTGTTATATCCGCCTGTTTAATGATATGGTTTTATACCGGTGTGCAGACAATAGGATCCAACTGGGTTGCCGGCAGCGCTATTGCCGAACCTATGATAAAAAAATTCGTCCCTGCAGAAGGAACCGCTTATATTTTAAATTTACCCGACAACTATAACGGAACTTATATGTTGCGAACAGGTTTCGCAGACGGAGTTTCATTAATATATGAGAGAGAGCTTACCGGCCAGATCAAAGTACTGTCTTATCACCCGATACAATCCGCAAACGACTCTGTTCGGGTTACACCATTGGGGGAGAACGCGTTTGAAGTACGACTTCTCGCTCCTGCCAATCGCTTTTACTTTATTGAAAAATTATTCTCAAAAAATCCGAACACGAGCTTGTACACTATTTTAGAATATTCGAACACCGGTTTTGTAGTGCAATTTAAAAAGATTGAAGCAGGTGACGCCTTATATTATTATAGTGCAGGGAAGTTGAGAGTTGTGAGCTTATAATGCGGGAAAGATGTACACAGAGAGCCACGGAGGATTCACAGAGAACCACAGCGTGATCTCCTTAGCCATTTTACTCTGTGCTTCTCTGTGAATCCTCTGTGCAACTCTGTGAAATAAATCTACAACGCATGCGAAAACGGGTGCAGCTCCCCGTTCATAACTCCCATTTTTATCGCAGGATCATTATTCATTAACTCTTTCGCTGCATCCATATCTTTGGCTGTGAATATGGCAATACCAAAAGTCAAAGGATCTTCCACAGAATAATCCGTTCTGCCGGCAAGTATCAATTGTTCCTCTTCTTTTAGTTTTTGTAAATAATTAAAGTGTGAGGTAATAATGTTTCGGGTTTCTTCCGTCCAATTGACTTCCCGCGTGTACTTTGGCAGAAGCTTCAATATATATATAAATTTTTTCGATTCCATTTCCAGCAGGAAATATTACCCGGGAACAATGAGATAATTACTTTACGGAAACTAACACCTTCTTATTATATATTCCCAGGGCTTTCCCTTTAAATTTTGTTCCGAACAAAGGTGTGTTTTTTGATTTGGAATGAATGTTCTTTTCTTCAAAAGTCCATTCCAATTCGGGATCAAACAGGGTGAGGTTGGCTTTGGATTCTTCTTTTATGGTTGGTACTTCGAGGTTAAACAAAGTACGGGGGTTGACGGAAATTTTTTGCACCAGTTCTTCTGCCGACAATGTTTTACCCAGGTTTGTATTCAGCAACGCATACATGGTCTCAAGTCCTATGATTCCGCTGGCTGCGTGATCAAACTCTACCATTTTGTTCTCAATATCTTCAGGTGAATGGTCAGAAGTAATGCAATCAATGGTTCCGTCGGCAAGTCCTTTTTTGAGGGCTTCAATATCTGCTTTTGTGCGTAGTGGCGGGTTTACCTTGTAATTGGTTTCAAACCCTTTCAGTAAGCTATCATCCAGCGTTAAGCTGTAAGCATTTACAGATGCTGTAATGTTGAACTTGCGTGCTTTGGCTTTGCGTACCAGGTCGACCGATTTAGCGGTTGACAGAGAAGCAATATGTATCCTGCTTTCAGTGTATTCGGCAATGTTTATGTTGCGCGCCACCATTAACTCTTCAGCAAGCGCAGGTATTCCCTTTAATCCAAGCATGGTGCTGGTAGGACCTTCATTCATCTTGCCACCCAGCGAAATGCTTTTTTCATCGCAAAAAGTGAGTATAACGCCATTAAAGTTTTTGGCATATAAGGATCCCCGCATCAACAGGCCCGCGTTTGATTCTGTCTTCTTACCATCAGTGAAGCCAACAGCGCCCGAAAGGTGCATGTCATACAGCTCGGCCATATCTTTCCCTTCCAGGTTCTGCGAGAGGGCTCCGATAGGATACACATCAACACCATTCTTCTTCAGGCTTTTTGCTTTATTCAGTATATACTCTACTTCCGATTTGGTATGTATGGGAGGATTGGTTGACGGCAGGCAGGCTACTGCTGTAAATCCGCCAAAGGCTGCAGCTTGTGTACCGGTGTTCAGGTCTTCTTTATATTCAAATCCAGGATCGCGGAAATTTACCTGCATATCGAACCAACCCGGTGATACATGCAGATTACCAGCCTGGAAGATTTGAACACCTTTTTTATCAATATTTTTCGCGATGGACTGAATTACTCCATCTTCAATTAATATGTCAACTGTTTTTCCGTTGTGTGGTGAGTTGGGATCGATTACCCGTACTGACTTGATGAGTAGACTCATTCTTTTTTATGTAGCGGTGTCAATTAGCTTTTCCAAAACCTCAGCAATGCTATTTCGAATGCTATAAATACCAGTGCAAATATAATACAAAGTTTCCATAATTTTTTACCCTCGCTGATTTCGCTGAGCGCGGCTGTTATGTTCTGGCTGGTACTGTCAAGAATATTCAGGTTAGTTAAACCCTTTGCCTCAAATAAAGCCTTTAATTCTTCGTTTTTATATACCGACAAATCAGACTCATTCCTGTTATAGTTGAATGCTATTCCCATCAGGTTCTCTTTGTACATATTCAGAAAGTAATTACCCGGCTCCTTTACCTGTTCGTGTATAAAAACATTCACTTTCCCATCCAAAACACGATGTTCGGGTATGATCTCAAATTTTTTATCGTCCGAAGTAAGTTTAAATACACCTTCACCGTTTGAACTGATGCCGGGTATTTCGATCACTTCATCACTACCAATGGTATAACACAACTTGTATTGCGGCTGACTATACAATGCCGCCTGGTAAAGAGTGGGAACAAAAACAGCATGTTTGGTAAAATTACTCCAGGTAATACTTAAGGGCACCGCGAATAAATACACCTGTCCTTTACCAATATGGTAACGGCTTAAAAAGCTGTTTCCATCCTGCAAGCGCAATAAGTTTTCTTCGGTAGAACGCGAATTTTTACTGATCACGTAATGAGAAAAAACTACGGGCAGATCAATATTCCCTGTCTTTTTTTCAAATACATCCCGGTAAATATCAGCCGCGTAGTTTATCTGCTCCACTTTTGTATTTGTCGTGTCAATTTGCTCATAATAATTGGTGCTGAAACCGACTAAAAATTCCTTGTACGAATTAAGATCAGCCTGATCGGATGGAAATACGATCAAATTACCTCCGTTCATTGCAAACTTATTCAGTTCCTGCGCCAATCCCGATGAAATCGTCTTAAGCTCGTTAAGAATGATCAACCGGTAATTATTTAGTGTTGAATAATCAATATGTGTTTCGTCGGAATTGGTCAGAACAACAACAGAATCCCGGCCAAATAAGGATCTTAAATAGGGATTTGTATTATCGGGCGTCGACTTATCCGCAGCATTAATGCTAAGAACAGGTATTTGTTTTAAAACATTGTATGAAAAATAAAATTTATCATCGAAGGTTACAGGGTAATCATTCAGCTCAACCCTTGCGCTTTGTATCCCTGCTTCTGTTGTAACAAATGATAATACAGTATCAAGATGTGAATTGGCTCTGAGATTAAAACTTGCAGGTGTTTTTTGCTGGTTGTTCACGAATAATTTAACAGGAATGTTCTCATAATCTTTATCGGAGCTATTTTTGATGCGGACATATAACTGCTCAGCCTGGTTGAGCCTGCGTACCGGTGAAGTAAACCAGCAGGAATCAATGTAGAGGTTATTGCGTTCTTCCGCTGCAACAGGCAACAGATTTATCCTGATGCTTGTATCATTCTTTATTTCCCCTTTATCAATTATACTTTTCTGGAAATCGGAAATTATAAAAGATGTTTTATTCTTTGAACCGGAATTGTTCAGCACATCCGCCTGGCGCGATACCACCTGTTGAATATTTTTAAAGCCTGGTGACAATTTAAGTTCATCTACTAATTGCAAAAACTCCTCCCTGTTCACTAATCGCTGGTGTCTGCCCTCAAAATCATTGGTCAATAATTGGAAACGGTCGCCTGGCTTGTAAGCCGACACCACTTCGGAGGCCAGCTTTTTTGCCTCATCCATCAGCCGTCCACTCTTGCTCACGGCATCCATACTGAAGGAATTATCAATGTATACACTAACAACCTGCTCTCCGGCAGCAATTTTTTTATTATCCAACGGCAGATAAGGCTGTGCAAAAGCGAATACAAGAAAAGCAACTGTGAGAATCCTCGCCAGTAATACTAATAAATGTTTTAACCTGGAGCGAGACTGCGTTTCCAGCTGCACCTCTTTTAAAAAACGAACATTCGTAAAATAAACTGTTTTGTACCGCCTGAAGTTGAACAGGTGAATAATTACAGGAATGGCAATTGCAAATAAAGCGTAAAGAAAGGAAGGGTTTACAAACTTCATACGGAGGTTAAAGATAAGGACAAATTGCTTCGGTCGTAAACAACTTCCCTGCAACGACAATACTATTAAAAACCTTCGAATGCGCCGAGCCCAAATAAGGCAAAATCATATTTAACAGGATCGATCGGGTCAAAAGAACGAAGGTTATTGGTTAATTCTTCAACGGCCAACCAGTCATTTTGTTTCCGTTTAAGCAATCCTAACTTGCGGGCCACATTACCGGTATGAATGTCAAGCGGACAGCAAAGCATCGCCGGCAAAAAACCCTCTCCCCGGAATTTATCCCGACAAAGGAGGGTGGGAGAATAGGATTTATCCGCCGAAGGCTTGGCGTAGGCAGGCCACATCCCAAAATCAACGTCCCTCCTATCTTTCCTCACCATCCATCTTAAGAACATATTTATCCGCTTGGCGGACGAACCTGCAACCGGATCAGAAACATGCTTCATTGTTCGTGCAGGATGTTTTAGCTCAAAGAATATCTTCTTAAAATTTGAAATTGAATGCTTCACATCAGCAGTTACACTAAATACTTGCTCCAGTCCGCCATGCTTCAAATAAATATTTTTTAATGCCTGAATAAAATATACACAATCAACTCCATTAAATGTCCTGTGAACAAATGGTGCGAGCCGTTTTAATTCTTTGGCCGAATGATTCAACACAAAATCGCGCGGACTATTATCCATCAACTTCATCAGCTTGTTCGCATTTCTAATAATCGTAACACGCTGACCCCAGGCAATAGTAGCTGCCAGGAAGCCTGATATCTCAATGTCTTCCTTCTTACTGAACTGATGCGGAATGGAAATGGGATCTGTTTCAATGAAAGACGAACGATTGTATTGATCGTATTTTTCTTCTAAAAATGAATGGAGTTCTGCGCGCGACAGCTTTGCGGTATTTTTACCAGGAATAATCATGTTTCGCTTTTATTTCCCTCGTGCCCCGTCCCTCTTTGCCTGCCGAATCTGCCTGAGGCGGAGTAGGCAGGGTCACTCGCCCCCTTACTTTCAGCCATTTTTAATCTTGTCCCTCAATTTATCAAGCAATTCAAATTTTAATTTAAAAAATTGATACCTGTATTTCTCAGATGTTCCGCTAATCAATGTTGCTTTTTTAATTAGGTTTTTCAACCACTGGTCAGTTTGCGCACAAAAGCTGGCCGAAGTGCTGGTCATGAAGTTAAGCGTGTGGTATGAAAGGTATGTAGCCTGGATATTGCCGAGGTTGACCAAAATGCAATTATTGCCGATCGTTACATCGCTTCGGTACAGACTGTAATTATCCTTGTTCGCTGCAATTTCATTTTCATTAATAAATTTTGTTTTTAGTTCAGCTTGCTTCTCCATGTGTTTTATCATCTGCTCTACCTGACCGGTAATTAGCAAAGCATCTTCCTTATTCTTAAAAAGCCCCGACTCCCAGAAAAACTCAACCTGCTTAAGTGTACCGTTAATTGTATCGTCCGTCCATATTTCAATCGAAGGAACCTTGTTATACAATTCAATGATCTCATGTCCTGTTTTAATCCATTCTTTTGGAATGAGCGACATATCAAATTTCTTCCTGTCTGTAAACGGAGCGTTCAATATCTCTTTGTTCCAATAGAAATATTTAAAGGCAGAAAGTTCATCAAAGCAAAAGTGATGAAAAACAGGGATATCTTCGGCTGCATATATGATTTGCGCCCCATCAAATGAACCAATCTTCTTCAGGTCGTTGCGCAGGTCGGTCAAATAATTCTCAAAGGCCTTCGTATCACTATTTAAAGGACGGATACCAAATGTTATAGTATTGGGATTTTCCTCGCTTACAGGGGTAAAAGGTATTTTATAATGCCTGCATATTTTCACCACTTCATCTATAGAAAGGGCCGTTTCACCCCGAATGCGCCGGTATGCACTATCCGTACTTACTTCCAACAAGTCACTCAGCTCATCGGCAAGCGAAATATTTTGAGGTAACGCATCCTTCAGTTTGTTAATAAACTCGGTTTGGACAGTATAATTTGCCTTTTTGCTCATGTTTTGACTTAAAAATGTTTAGTAAACGGTAATTATTGGGGTTATATTCTTTTGCAATTTATAATAATTAACCGAAAAGCACTTGCAAAAAATGCAAAAGTTGTTCAGTGGGTCAAAATGCACTGTTCATAACCGCAGTATTTACTTCAATTCAAAGTCCACCCGCGTTTAGCCGTTTTAATTGCGCTCCATGTGGAAGTAGTTTTGTTTTATCAATCAACAAAAACAAATTAAACCAAAAACTTAAAAACCAAAAAAAATGAAAACAACAAAAAAATTTATGCTTGCGATCGGAATGATAACAGCATTGAGCATGACTACAGTAGCACAAAATTTGAAACTAGAAAAACCGGCACGAACAAAAGTGACCGTGCTCAACATCGATTCGAAAGGAGTAGGAATTGATCCTTCACAAATGGGAAATCTTGTCCGCATTGAACTTGACAAGCTGGATACATTTGAAGTAATGGACAGGTATGATGTTAGCTATGTGATCGAAAAGAACGCGTTGAAAACAGACAATTGCTATGGCAAACTTTGCATGGTTGAAATGGGCAAAGTGATCAAATCCGACAAAATGTTTACAGGCAGTGTTGAACTCATCGGTCAAAGCATTTTGATCACAATGCGGTTGATCGATGTACAAAAGGAAACCATTGAGAAAACACAGGTAGTTGAGTTTCTGAACATATCGCAGGAAATACCGGCGATGATCAACATAACAATTCGTAAAATGTTTGGAATGACAAATGACAATAACCTAGTGGCAAAATTGACCAAACGCTTCGATTATGAAAGTTTAACCAATAACCCTACTGAAGAACAACTCCGGTTAAACGGTACGCGCATGGGTTTTACTTTTCTCACGGCCCAAACCGCGAAATACATCATGTCATCTAAAGATAAAGGGGGCTTTGGTATGCAATACCCTGCGATGTTCCAGTTTGGGTACCAGTTCGAAAAGCAATACCTGAACGCTGGCCGCATGCAGGCCTTATTCGAATTCATCCCGATGATCTCGGGCCTTGATCATGGATTGATAATACCAAGCATAACATTAATGAACGGGATACGTGATAATCGCTATGGCTGGGAATTTGCTTTCGGTCCAACAGTAAATGTCATCAAAAAGGCAAAAGGTTATTATGATAACAATGAATGGAAATTGGAAAGCGAATGGAAAGGTGACCCGGCAAGTCCCCTACCTGCAATGATCGAGCGCATTGATAGCCGAGGTGAACTTACCTTAAACTGGGGTTTTGTATTCGCGGCGGGCCGTACATTTAAATCGGGAAAATTGAATATTCCGGTAAACGTACATGTTGTACCAAGCAGCGATGGCATACGATTTGGAGCTTCGTTCGGGTTTAATGCGAAAACGAAGTAGGTTAATAACTATGCCATTATCCACACAAACTGAGAATCAAAAATTTCACAAAGGATTTTTAATATATATTTAATATAAAATAACTGCTATGTCAAGTTCAACTGAAAAAACAAATAGAGCTCTGCACATTCTAAATACTATAGATGATGTAGATCTTCTGATCGAAAATATTAAAAACAAATCTGCCAATGAAATTCCGAAAGTTAGTTTTTCCACCGAGGAGATGGCTTCTGCAGAGGGTCAACAAAAACGACTTGGGGTATTAAAAACCGAAACAGACAAGTCAATGGATATTCTTTCTGGCAAAAAGCATTTCGGAGACATAAAGTCATTTGATGGGAACATAGAAAACTACATTGGTATGACTCAGGTTCCTACCGGGATTATTGGTCCTTTGGGTGTTCTTGGCTCGGCTGCAAAAGGAGATTTCTTTGTCCCTCTTGCTACAAGCGAAGGTGCGCTTGTAGCATCTTACCATCGGGGAGCAAAGGCGACCAAGATGAGTGGCGGTATTACTTCCGTTTGTCTTGTCGAGGGCGTTCAGCGGAGCCCTGTTTTCAAATTCGACAATGTAGGTAATTTGGGACTCTTTCTGATTTGGGCTTTAAAACAGATGGATGTTTTCAAAAAAATTACTGAACAAAGCAGCCGATTTGCAAAACTGAATAATCTGAAATCGAACATAGAAGGAAATCATCTCATATTAACTTTTGAATATTATACAGGGGATGCTTCGGGACAAAATATGGTAACACTTTGTACTGATGAAATTTGCAAGTATATTATTGGGAATGCACCTGTTAAACCCATAATTTGGTTCATAGAGGGCAACTATTCCGGTGACAAAAAAGCGACTGCTCTTTCATTTACAAATGTTCGTGGCAAAAAGGTTACTGCCGAAGTTGTTTTATCAAAAGCAGTCGTTGTCAGCGTGTTGAAAACTACTCCTCATGCAATGGAACAATATTGGCGAACATCCACACTTGGAGTAATTCAAAGTGGAGCAATTGGTGCACAGGGGCATTTTGCAAACGGACTTACAGCCTTATTTATTGCCACCGGGCAAGATGCTGCTTGTGTTGCTGAAGCTGCAATTGGAATTACGAGAATGGAATTGATTAACAATGACAGTTTATATGCAAGTGTTACACTTCCGAATTTGATTGTCGGAACTGTTGGAGGAGGAACTTCTCTTCCTACCCAGCGTGAATGTCTAGAATTAATGGATTGTTATGGAACAGGGAAAGCAAGAAAATTCGCAGAAATTTGCGGAGCATTGATTTTAGCTGGTGAACTTTCTATTGCTGCCGCACTTTCAGCGGGACATTTTTCAGCAGCTCACAAAAAATTCGGAAGAAAGAAAAATAAATGAGCTGGGATATTATAAATATGTTGATTCTTGCACTCTCCTTCCTGACACTATTCGGAACGGCTGAACTTTTACATCATTTAATAAAAGTGAAAGCAGAATTTACAAGAAAATTTGTTCATATTGGAACAGGTTTTCTCACATTACTATTTCCTGTAATGTTAGGTAATCACTGGCTGGTATTTTTGCTTTGTTCAGGTTTTGCCATACTACTTATCTCTAGTTTAAAATTTAATTTATTGAAATCAATTAATGCAATTGATCGCGAATCATTTGGCAGCATTGTATATCCAGCATCTGTTTATTTATGTTACTTAGCTTTTGATTACACAAATCATCAATATTTATTTTTTTATTTGCCAATTTTAATTCTTGCAGTATGTGATCCAATTGCTGCATTAACAGGAAAAAAATGGCCGAAGGGAAAGTATAAAATCGGCAAAGATGATAAGACCCTGATGGGTTCATCCATGTTCTTTTTAAGTGCAATGTTGATTTGCTTATTATTATTCATGCAAGTTAAAGCCAGTTATAATAATGTTAATATTATAATCGTTTCGTTTGTTATTGCCTTAACTACTGCTTTAACCGAGGCAATAAGTATAAAGGGGTATGATAACATCACTATACCGGCTTCAGCATTATTGACAATGTTTTTATTAAACAATTTATTATCATTTTAAAAATAAAATTCATGTTAGAAAAATTCAATTTTGAAAAGCAAATAGAGGCAGAACTACGGAAGTATAAATGGATAATACCAATTGCAACCCTTTTTACTGCAGGATTGCTTTTAAAAGGAATTTGCATATGCATTAATGGGTTTCGGTCAGCTTATTATTGGACAATTATACCGGCTGCATTAATGCTTCATTCATTTTTCATTGTTGTAATCCATGACGGTGCGCACAAAGCAATCACCCGCACAAAGCTCGATCGTTTCATTATGAATATTGGTGCAGCTTTTATGTTACTTCCATTCTATGCCGAACCATTCAGGAAATATCATTTGTTTCATCATGTTAATACAAATAATGATGTCGATCCTTTGTGGCCAGATTTTAAAAAGGAATTGTATTTAAAAAAAAGATGGCTATATATCCTTTGTGAACTTATTCCGTTAATTTTTACATTCATTTTATTGTTAAAGGGGAGGAAAAAGAATTTAGGAGAATTAAAATATCATTCATCAAATCAACTTTCAATAAGTATTCCATTTATACTTTTCTCAACCTTAATTTCAACAGCAATAATTTGGTACAGACTTCCTCCGATAGGATTTATACTCGGCACATTGTTTTCAGTGAATATTGTTAAGCTATTAAGACATTGGTGCGAACATATGGGAACTAAAAAAAATAAAGAAAGCAACACGTATTGGTTTCCACTTGGTATGGGAATTGGGAATCATGAAGCACATCATCAATATTCACATTTCTCATGGATAACTATGATGATAGGGCTATATCCCAGAAAAAAAGATACGAATCCATTTAAAACATTACATGGAATACTATTTGATAAATCATTTTCACATTACAATGAAATTAAACAGTAAAAACATGAGCAAAAACAAAATATTTAATATACCTAATGCATTGTCCGCATACCGGATTGTTGCCATACCCTTTATTATCTGGACAATAGTTACAGGGGAAAAAAGGCTATTTATAACCTTACTTTCCATTAATTTAATTACAGATATTTTGGATGGTTTGATTGCTCGAACATTTAAACTGGAAACCGAATTTGGAGCACGTTTGGATTCCATAGCAGATATTGGCACCTATTTAATGGCCTTTTCAGGAATGATCGTACTGGAGAGCGATTTTGTAAAGGAGCATCAGTTTGTTTTTATGCTATTAATACTATTATTTATTTCTTATGAAATTGTTTCACTGATAAAGTTTAAACGAACTCCGAGTCTTCACCTGTATTCAAGTAAAACCGTTGGTTATATTCAGGGAATATTCATTTTTACATATTTCCTTTTCGGCTACAATTCGTGGTATTTTTATTTTATGATTACATGTAGTTATCTCGCTTATATTGAAGCCCTGACCATTATATTTCTTATACCTAAACTACGATCAAACGTTAAGGGAATTTACTTTATAATAAAAGAGCATAAAAAAATCATATGATGAAGTGGCATTTGCTTTATATTGTCGCTGTTTATTTTTCATTAGGGGCAATTGGCATATCTTTTATTAACCGGAAAACAACTGATACCAAAGAAAAATCTAACAGGTGGTTAAAATATTTCATCTACTTTATCATTGTAAATGGAATTGTATTGAGCCTGTTATATGACATCGGATTTAGTTTCGTTGCAGCAATCATTTTAATAATTGGCTTGTATGAAATAATTATGGTGTGGAAAACTACACAGTTAAAGAACAAATCAATACTTTTTATTTCAATTACCATATTTTTATTCTTTAGCTTCGGTTTTCTCCAATATTCCTTTATAAAAGGAGATCATAAGCAATTATTTGTTTATGTGTTGGTATTTACATTTGATGGGTTTTCGCAAATTACCGGACAATTATTTGGCCAACATAAATTCCTGTCAAAAATCAGTCCTAATAAAACACTGGAGGGCGTTTTAGGAGGATATATTACTTCGATAATTACTTCTATTCTGATTGGGCATTATTTCGGCCTTTCACTCCTTATGTCAATTTTATTTTCTTTGCTTATATGTACAAGTGCTTTAGTGGGAGATTTAATGGCTTCCCATTATAAAAGAATTTGTGGGGTGAAAGATTATAGTAAAGTCATTCCCGCCCATGGAGGAATATTAGATCGGTTTGATAGTTTTATTTTGGCAGGCACCACATATTGGTTATTGAGTTTATAGAAAAACCGAAGGTTATTTTCGAATAAATTGCATGCCCTCAATTTTATAAATCCAACTCCCTCAACTTAGGCGCAACTTTATAAGTAGTCAATACAACTCCCAATGTCATACAGCCACCAAAAATCACAGAGGGAATCAATCCCATCAATTTGGCCATCGTTCCTGATTCAAACTCTCCTATCTCGTTAGAGGAACCAATAAATACACTGTTTACAGATGACACTCTTCCGCGCATTTCATCAGGTGTCATTATTTGTAGTATGGTTGATCGTATTACAACACTTATATAATCAACAGCACCAGTTATGACCAAAAACAACAGAGATAAATAAAAATTGGTCGACAACGCAAAGGCTATAATAAAAATGCCAAACAGCGCCACGTTGCGTAAAAGCCTCATTCCCGCTCCTTTCCTGATCGGATTAAATGTTAAAACAACCGCCATAATTACAGCACCAATGGCAGGTGCAGCACGTAAAAAGCCAAGGCCCTGCGGACCAACATGTAATACCTGGTCGGCAAAAATGGGTAACAAGGCAACCGCGCCACCGAACAAAACAGCAAACAAATCGAGTGAAATTGCTGCAAGTAAGATCTGGTTGGAAAACACAAATTTTATTCCGGCTGTTATGCTTTTCTTCACCGATTCACTGCGATCTTTTTTTGCAGCAGGCCGAGCCGGTATGAACAGGATGTATATTAATGATGATTATATTAAGACTATGTCAATGGCATACGAAGTAGTGAATCCCAAATAGGCATACAGAATACCTGCAATAGCAGGACCGGCCACAGCACCGGTTTGCCAGGCCGAACTGCTCCACGAAGCAGCACTCACATACAATTCTTTTGGAACAAGCTGAGTTAAAAATGAAGAATAAGAGGGACCCAGAAATCCACGTGATAAACCAGTTATAACAATGGCTGCATAAATGGGTAAAGTGCCATAATTTTTAACATTGCTTTCCAGGTTAATTGAAAAATAAAATAGTGCAAAAGTCCCGATAATTAAAAATAAGGTTGCACAAATAATAATTCTCTTCCGGCTGATGATATCAGCAACGTGCCCCGCGAATAAAGCGATACAAATGAACGGGACAGCTTCAGCCAAACCAATAAGTCCGAGTTGTAATGGATCATGGGTGATCTTATACATCTGCCATTCAACAATAACACTTTGAATAAGAATGGCAACAGTTAAGGTAAATCGGGCAAGTATAAAGAAACTGAAATCGCGGATACGAAGGGCTTCAAATGGGTCAGACTTTTTTTTCACATTTAGCTTTTGTAAAATGCTGTAAGCTTCACAACCAACAACTAAGAAATAATACCAACAATCACACATGCCGGCCATCCTTTAAAACAAATCTGCGGTCGGAAAGCTTGGCAAGCTCTTCGTTATGCGTAACAATGATGAATGTTTGTTTCATCTGGTCGCGTAATGTAAAAAACAGCTGATGCAGCTCTTTTGCAGTTGCCGAATCAAGGTTTCCTGAAGGTTCATCGGCCATAATAACGGAAGGCTTGTTTATCAGTGCCCTGGCCACAGCAACGCGCTGCTGCTCTCCGCCCGACAATTCGGAAGGCTTGTGATTCAACCTGTCCTTTAACCCCAAAAATTCAAGCAGCTCAGTTGCCGCCTTCTGCGCATCTTTTTGTGAAGTGCCGGCAATGAAGGCCGGAATACAAACGTTCTCGATCGCTGTAAATTCAGGTAATAAATGATGGAACTGAAAAACAAAACCAATATTTTTATTCCTGAACTCTGCCAGCTTTCGGCTGTTCAACCCTGTAATTGCCACTCCGTTTATTTCAACACTCCCGGCATCGGGCCTGTCGAGCGTCCCCAATATATGCAACAGTGTAGTCTTACCGGCTCCCGAGGCACCTACAATAGAGATCACTTCACCCTGCATCACGGCAATATCAATTCCCTTTAATACTTCTAATGAACCGTATGACTTATGTAAGTTAGTAGCCGTTATCATTTAATCTTCTTTAATTCAACCCAACCCGATCCCTGTTTTTCCATAAGCTCAGTTGGCAGTCAGTATTTTCTGATACTTATTGCTGTTGGCAGGATCAACCTGATTAAGAATATTTACCACTTTTGTTTTTTCATCAGGAAATGCCCCTGAAAAAATATTGACCAGCTCATCGCCTTTGGCATTAAAGAATACCTGCAAAGTGAATGATGCAGGACGGGCCTGGTAGGCCTTCTGTAACAGAGTCATGTTCTCGACAATAACAGCTTTACCCTGATCTTTGGATTGAGCCATGACATCCAATCCGAGGCGGTGATATTTATAATTAAATTCACGTATAGGCGCGTAAACGGGATCAAGCAGATTATTCACCATCCAATACCGGTTACGCTGACTCTCGAACGATTTCCAGCCTTTGGCTGCTTGGTCATTCTGCGCATTGTTTACAATAGCATTTGCTTTCTGGAAATAAGGTGTCCCGCCATTTAGTGAAAAAGAATCATAATCCAGTCCGATAATCATGTTGGCATAAAATGCCAGAACAGAGGTGAGATTGGAAATGTGTGTAGTTTCATTGAATTCCAGGGGTTGAGATTCAACATAACGAAACTGAAATTCCTGGTCGATATAATTAAACAACACAGAGTTGTAGGAAGCTTTATAAACCGGCCTGCGCGATTGTATTTGTATCGTGGCCTTGAAATCATCGGAGCTGCGTTCGGTTACATTGATCAGAATGCTGCACTCAATACGTTCATCATTCTTATAAACATCCCTGGTCCATCGCGTGTTATTCACGAACTCGAATATGGCCTTTTGCATCGTTTCATAGATCCGCTTGTCGCCCTGGATCTGAGACGTAAGCACCTGTACCACACAGTTAAGTTCCTGGGCCGAAACGAAACCGGAAAAAATAATTAAAAGAAAAATAAATAATCGCCGCATTTTAAATAAAATCAATGATCTTTTTTACAACATCCCGTGCCACTTCTTTCTTGTCTTTCAACTCAAATTTAGTGGTTTTATTGTTCTTGTCTATGATCGTGATCTTATTGGTATCGCCTTTAAAACCTGCACCTTTATCTTTCAACGAATTCAATACAATAAAATCGAGTTTCTTTTTTTTAAGTTTTTCCTTGGCGTGCTCCAATTCATTATTTGTTTCAAGAGCGAAACCCACTAATACTTGCGAAGCTTTCTTTTTGCGACCCAATTCGGCAAGAATATCAGTTGTCGGCTTTAGTTTAATGGCAAGATCATCGCCTTTCTTTTTTATTTTCTGTTTGGCGGTCACCGAAGGGGTATAATCAGACACGGCAGCGGACATTACAACAACATCGCTTGAAGGAAAAGATCTCAAACACTCATCCAGCATTTCCTTTGCCGATGTGACATGGATGAGCCTTATGGAAGTATTTCCTGCTGTTTGCATAGTCGGGCCGCTTATCAGCACCACCTCCGCGCCCTGACGGGCAAGTTCTTCAGCGATAGCAAAACCCATTTTACCGGATGAATGATTCCCTATAAAACGGACAGGATCAATAGCTTCGTAGGTGGGACCGGCAGTAACCAAAGCGGTTTTACCGTTTAACGGAGCTTTTTTTTTTAATTCTCCGGATATAAATTCAACAATAGTCTCCGGTTCAGCCATGCGACCCTCGCCATGCAAGCCGCTGGCAAGTTCGCCGGTATCGGGAGCTATGATTGTATTCCGGAATGATTTTAATTTAGTGATATTATTTTTAGTGGCAGAGTGTTTCAACATATCCAGGTCCATAGCCGGGGCTATATAAACCGGACAGCGCGCGGACAAATAAGCGGCAAGCAATAAATTATCGCACAAACCCGCGGCCATTTTAGCAATGGTGTTGGCCGATGCGGGAGCTATGATCATAACATCCGCCCAAAGACCAAGCTCAACATGATTGTTCCATGTGCCATCAGTCGCGCTGTAAAATTCCAAATGAACCGGGTTTTTAGAAAGTGTAGAAAGTGTGAGCGGGGTGATAAAATCATTTGCGCAGGGAGTCATGATCACTTTAACAGCAGCGCCTTCTTTAACAAACAAACGGGTAAGTACGGCTGATTTATATGCAGCTATACTACCCGTTATGCCTAAAAGGATTTTTTTTCCGCGTAACATGACGAAACTGCCATGCTGGTCTCCGGCTTTAACCGGGACCGGGATGACAATGGTTTATTAAATATTTTCTACAACAGGTTTCCTGTAATAGATCTTATCTTCCAAAAACTCATGGACAGCAATGTCAGAAGGTTTTGGCAAACGCTCATAAAATTTAGAGATCTCAATTTGCTCCCTGTTCTCGAATATTTCTTCCAGGTTGTCAGTATGAGATGCAAACTCAGCCAGCTTGTTTGTCAACTCTTCTTTAATTTCGCTGCCAATCTGGTTAGCGCGCTTAGAAACGATTGAGATCGCCTCATAAACATTATTCGTTTTAACGTCAAGCATACGCAGATCGCGCGTTACTGTGGTGTTCTCCGCATTTGTTTTTTTGTAGTCCATGTTTATTATGATGTTTGAATTTTTAACTTTTGCTTTAATTTTAATGCTGAATCATAAATAGATCCGGCATCCTTTAAAAAACCGCTTTTAGGGTATTTGTCCACAAATTTCTGATACGCATCAACAGTTGATTGCAGGCGTTCCGCCTTTTTTGAATCGATGCTGTTTATGGTAAGTAAATAATTTGATTTCACCAACAGGAAACTTAATTCCTCATTGTATTTTGAATCAGGGTAATCCTTTGTAACATTCCCTATTGCTACGATGGCTGATTTATAGTTAGTGGTACGGTAATATTGTTTGGCTATTTCGTAGGCCTTTGTTTCAAGCTTATTACGGAGTTTACCAATAATTTCATTGGCTTCGGCTACCCTTGCACTTTTAGGAAACTGATTAACGAATGTCTGAAATTCACGGATGGCCGCGCGTGTATCTGTCTGATCCAAACTATATCCCGGTGATGTGAGGTAATAACAATATGCGCTCATATACAGGCACTCTTCGGTCTTGGGACTGTTAGGAAAAGACCTGGCGAAATTCTTAAAATGATAACCCGATAAAATATAATCGCCTGTATTGTAATTAGAATACGCATAATAATACAAAACCTTTTCGCCGTTCTCGGTTCCGCGGTAAACAGTGATTAATTCTTCCAACAAAGGAAGTGCACGGGTATACTGGCCTTTATCATATGCTTTAATGGCATACTCGTACTTCTGCTCGATCGTTCCTTTTTTAGCTATCCTGGCATAATTATCACAGGCCGGTAATATTAAAATTAAGGTGCTAAGTGATAAGAAATATTTAAAGTGCTTCAGCATATTTATTTTAAAGGATTGCAAAGATAATATAATTTGTTGAAATCTAAGCATTTAACTTAGCTTTAATTTTTTCATTATCAATGTGTTACGTTGTTAGTATTTAAATTTTGAATATTTTGATAATATCGCAGAATCCGCTTAATTTCGTACATTAATTAAATTTTAAGTCAAAAAAGAGGATGATCGATTTATTTGAAAAAATAAAGAGTAACAGGGGGCCGATAGGTCAGCACGCGAAAGAATCACATGGTTATTTTACTTTTCCTAAACTTGAGGGTGAAATAGGTCCACGTATGGTTTTCAGGGGAAAAGAACGTTTAAACTGGAGTCTTAATAATTATCTTGGTTTAGCCAACCACCCGGAAGTCAGAAAAGCAGACGCTGAAGCGGCTCAAAAATACGGTTTCGCGCTTCCAATGGGTGCCCGTATGATGTCGGGAAATTCCAACTACCACGAACAACTTGAAGCCGAACTATCTGATTTTGTTCATAAACAAGACACTATTTTGGTTAATTACGGCTACCAGGGAATGGTATCGGCCATTGATTGTTTAGTTGATCGTCATGATGTGATTGTATATGACGCTGAATCACATGCCTGCATACTGGATGGAGTTCGTTTACACATGGGGAAACGGTATGTTTATCCGCACAACGACATCACTTCATTGGAAAAGCAGCTTGAGCGCGCAACGAAACTGGCCGAAGAAACCGGCGGAGCCATTTTGGTTATTACTGAAGGGGTGTTCGGCATGAGCGGCGACCAGGGAAAACTGAAAGAAATTGTAGCGCTTAAAAAGAAATACCAGTTCCGTTTGTTTGTTGACGATGCGCATGGCATTGGTGTGATGGGCAAAACAGGCGCCGGAACAGGTGAAGAACAGGGTGTACAGGATGGCATAGACATTTATTTCGGCACATTCGCGAAATCGTTCGCTTTGATCGGCGGTTTTATTTCGAGCGAGGAGCAGGTGATCGAATACCTCCGTTACAATATGCGTTCGCAGATATTCGCCAAGGCTTTGCCAATGCCATTGGTGATAGGCGCTTTAAAACGCCTCGAGCTGATGTGTACGAAACCCGAACTAAGGGAGAATCTTTGGAAAATAACACATGCGTTACAGGACGGACTGAAAAAAGCTGGATTTGAAATCGGTAAAACACAATCGCCTGTTACACCGGTTTACCTGAACGGATCAATACCCGAAGCAACCAACCTTATATTCGACCTGCGGGAGAATTTCAATATTTTTTGTTCAATGGTGGTTTACCCGGTAGTTCCAAAGGGAATTATCATACTACGGCTTATACCAACCGCCGTGCATACACTTGATGATGTAAAATATACGATCGATGCATTCTCGAAAATCGTGGGCAAACTGAAATCGGGCCAGTACCAGGCCGACAAAATAGCGGCTGTTTAAATTATTAACCAAAATAAATTACTAACCAAAACAAAAATAACATGAACAAGTACGAAAACCTAAAGAACATCGTTGCTGCCATGGATGCAGATGTACAAAAATTTTATAACGGCAATGCCGCTGCCGGAACACGTGTGCGTAAAGCATTACAGGATGTTAAAAAAGCTGCCCAGGAATTCCGGATCGAGGTTCAGGAATTAAAAGCAAAAAATAAATAAACTTGCCGGCTTAACAGCCATCCTTTGGCATAAAACCAGGGTAAATTCTGACACTGTGATCAGGAATGGTATGGCGTATTACAAATAATAAAAACAAATTATAAACCAAACAGAAATGAAAAAATTAGTACAGGTTGGTATTACGCTTGCCTTAATGGTGAACGTGGCCTTTGCGCAATCAAAAAAGGTTCCGCCGGGGCCGCTTGATAAAAAAACCTACACTTGCGATGTAACTGAAGATGGCAAAAAGAAACCTGAAACAGTAAAGGATGATCTGAAGTTTGCAAGCGGCAAATTCTCGTGTAAGCTGTTGCTTGAAGAGGGGTTTAAAGCAACTCCTTATGAAGCCACAACGGACTCAACTGAAAAACCTTATGTAACAACATTTACCGCTACCGCGGAAGGTGAAAAAGAAATGGTTTATACCTGGGAAGGTACTATTACAGAAGACGGTATTGAGGGCACTGCCACTTTAACCAAAAAGGGCAAAACCAAAAAATCATATACCTACACAGGAACACAAAAAGGCAAGAAGACGAAATAAGTGATAATGTGTGCAAAAAAGGCCGCCATCGTTGATCGATGGCGGCCTTTTTTTGGTTGTTTCCGTTTAGCGTTTGTATTTATTAAAGATATTTCTCTCTTTCTTTTTTCTTGATAAAAAAGAAACAAAAAATCAAGGCTCACAGAAATTTTATAGCAAAGCTACGGGCCATTGGTGCCGCACGATTGGCGCACACAGGCTGTCGCTATTGACACACTAAACCCAGACCTGCAATCGCTTAGCTCAAGCCTGCACTTACCAATGCCCCTTGTTTGCCAATGAAAATTTCTGAAGGCCGACCTTTCTATATCTAAAATAAATTGCCTTTGGTAATAAATCAACCGACCTCATAAAATTTTCAGCTGAGCGCAAGCCTTGTGCGAAATCATACGGTGATTTAAGCGGTAGCCTCCCGAGTTTGACACTCGAATCGAGGTCGCAACCCTACAGCCCTTGTTAATGCTGCATTCTTGTTTGGATTTTAAAATTTTGTAGTGAACAAACATTAACAAAACGTTGTTAATACTTGCGTTTAGGCTTGTGATTTAAT
>JACPDY010000066.1 GCA_016183775.1 Bacteroidota bacterium | reverse complement strand
TGTGTCGGTAAGTAACATAGGACTTGGGGTTGTAGAGGTTTATTTTTTTCCTCTAATTTTCACCTCAAGTCCTTATCTTTTTAATCTTAACTTTTTTATTATCAACCGTTTGTTGTCAATTTAATCCATAGCTCACGTTAAATAAAATATCAAATTTCAGTCCCCTTATAAATACGTCCGGATCGGGTATACGACAGATTTTCCATCCAAGCCTCCTTCTCCTTTGGATGCGACAAAAATGGAAATTTGTTGTGCAGATCTGTATAGTATTTCTCTTTGGTATTATTATTATTTTCAAGTATATTGGTCTTGCTTTTTATAAACCAAACTCTTCATCAAAAAATTTTTACCCATGAAATCAACTCTATCCCTGATCTTTTTTTTATTTTTTTCAATTCATGTATTTGCAGGCAATAGTGACAAGTGGTTTACCATTGGTGCCAGGGGCACTGTTACCGGACCCTTTCTGATCAACTCAAATGAATATAAAGACAAGGGCTTAAAGCACAATTTCGCTATAGGTGGAAGCGGTGGTGCA
Source organism: Bacteroidota bacterium (assembly GCA_016183775.1). NCBI lineage: Bacteria > Pseudomonadati > Bacteroidota > Bacteroidota bacterium. Next base: position 49,655 of record JACPDY010000066.1, on the reverse strand, counting down.
ATGATCGGGTTTCACTTCAATGACTGGGGATCAATAAATGTAGAAGGATTGTATTCCATATATAGTCAGAAGCTTAAAAGTGCCGTTGACAGCTTACCCTGGACAAGTTCTACCACTCTTACCTATCTGGAGTTCCCTATACTGTTCAGAGCTGAGTGGAACTTCAAATATATTGAAGGAGGAATATTATTTGGACAGTTGATTGGCGCTAATGGATCATATGCAAATGAAAAATATCCCAAACTTGATTATGATGTAAAAGATATTAAAGACAATCTTAACCCGTCAAATACCGCTATTGTATTTGGCTGGGGTACAAACCTCATGGGGGATGGAGGATTGATGCTTTCTCTGGGGGTTCGTTTCACTTATGGATTAACTGATATAGTTAGCGACCTCGGAGGAAAAGGGAAAAGTTATTATCCCTTGGCTGACGGAGCAACAGCAACAGCTCAATCATATAAACCTACCAATACCGCTACTGTTGGTATTCACCTTAGCCTTGATTTTGACCTTGGGTATATTGTATCATCAAGCTGTGGAAGAAAGCATAAATTCTCGCTTTTCGGGCATTAATGATGCTATAAGGTGTTTTTAATTTAAGGGAGGCCTCATAATTTTATTCCTATCACCAGCAGATCATCCACCTGTTCAAATCCTTTCATCCAGCCATTGATGTTACCCTCCACAAGAGCAAGTTGCTTTTGAATCGGCATATCCTTTATGGAAAGGATGAATTTTTTGAAATTGGCCGTCATATATTTTTTTCCTTGCGGCCCACCGAACTGATCGGGGTATCCGTCACTGGTCATATATAATCTATCTCCTTCGGATAATTGCATTTCGTGTAATTTGTACTTAAAGTCGTGCACTGTATTGCTTGCTACGCTGGCCTTTGTAGGCTTTATCTCTTCCAGGTCATTACTTCCCTTTTTAACGATCCACAGGGAACGGTACGCCCCGGTATACCAAACCCTGCGTGTTTTTGTATTGATACGCAACAATGCAATTTCCATCCCGTCCTTTGTGGTATTTTCATCCTCACTTTGCTTCAGGGCAATTTTTATTTCATTGTTGGCATAATGTAAAATTTCTGAAGGCACCTGGGAAATATTTGCGGCCTCATTTAATTTATCCGAGCATATCATGCTCATGAACCCGCCCGGAACGCCATGTCCTGTACAATCGGCAGCGCCCAGCAAAAATTCATCGTCACTGATCTTGTGATACCAGTAAAAATCCCCGGACACAATTGCCTTTGGCTGAAAGAATACAAAAAGATCATTCCATGTTTTTTTAATTTCCCTGACCGATGGGAGTATCGCATCCTGTATTCGTTTGGCATAGTTTATACTATCGGTGATCTCCTGGTTCTTGTGTTCGATCTCTTCCTTCTGGTGCGCTATTGTTTTGGTTCGTTCGGTAATGACCTTTTCAAGTCTTATATTCTGCTCCTTTAGTCTTTTAATATTTAGCTTCACGATCAGCCAGATCAGGGAGGCTGTAAGAATTCCATAAAGCACATATGCCCACATTGTGCGATACCATGGAGGCAAAATGGTAAACGTAACAGTAACGGGATTCCCTTCTTGCCCCATCACATTACGCGCCTTAAGGTGAAATACATAACTGCCTTCCCGCAAATTGTTATATGTTATGCCAGAGGTCTTTGTCCAATTGCCATACTTTTCTTCTTTACCTTCCAGGTAGTAGGCAAATTTCAATTCATTCTTATCGTAATAGTCGGCCGCGGCCGGCACCACCATGATCTCATTTGAACGATAGGGTATTTCCAGATCAGGATATGTACCGCTGCCTGACAGATTATTCAAAACAGATATTGTGTCATCTTTAAACTCAAGTTTTGAAATAAATGTGTGAAAAGGATTTTGCTTCGGAGACGACCCGTTATCATAACAATAAAGCCCGACATTTGTAGAGATATAAACCCGACTTGAATCATTTAAAAAATTTCTTGCATTAACCCCTTTGATCCGGCGCAACATGCGATGTTTCTCCGTAACACCATTTGCATCAAACTTAACAGACCTCAACACATCGGTCTGTGTCTGGTTATCCGCAAGCATTTTGCCATGAAACCATATTTCATTGTCTATTTGTTTTGCATTTGTAATTGTTAAATTTTCCAATTGCAATGAAGCAAGGCTATTGATCTTCAAACACTGCGGCACTGTTGTGCTATTTATTATTTTATACAGACCTTTTTCTGTTCCGACCAAAAGCTCTCCTTCATAGCTAAATATGTAATTTTCGATCAAAGAAGGTAATCCCTCTTTTTCGGTCAGGTGCTGATAGCTATAACTTTTATTTACATTCAGAACAAATACTCCATTGCTTGAAGTGCCAAACCCAATAAGGCCCTCTTTGTTTTTAGCAGCCGACCTCACATCTCCCCATTCATCGAAGCTTTTTACTTTTGTAATCCCACCTTTAGAATATCTTACTATTGTCATTCCTTTGTCAGTCCCCAAATACAAAATAGTGGTATCGCTGGGGTCGGATAAAATACTGTAAACAGTAAGATCAAACAACCGTTCAACTTTACCTCTGGCCAGGCTGTATAAACCATTAGCTGTTCCCACAAGTAAACTTTTGTTTTTAACCAAAAGGGCAATTGACCGATCACCAATTTCGGTATCTGTAAATCTGTTTTGTTCTTTATTCAACACCTGCAACCCTTTGTCGGTTGCTATATACAAGTGCCCTTCAAATTTTGCAGATGATTCTATAACTCCTTTTATGCCGTTATTCTTCGTCCAATGTGTTATAGGAGTATTAAATTCAATGAACGACATTCCGAAGTTCAACGAAAGCCAAATGTTCTCATTCCAATCAACAAAAATATTTTTTACGCTATTGTCTAACAACCCGTCTTTATCAGAAATGCTTTTATATGTTTTGAAATTTTTATCCACCAGCAACACACCTCCCTTCAAACTGCCCAGTGCATATGTTTGTTCATTTATTTTTGCGCCGCAATACAAGTCATTTTTTGCCAGCCAATCATCAACTGCAGTTCTTATTTTTGAAAAAACAGATTTCCATGGAAACTCCAGATCATATACCAAAAGGTGCATCCCGTCATTCCGTGTTCCGACCCAAAAAGTTTGCCTTTTATATGGCATAATAAAATCAACGCGTTGATCGGCAAAATTTTCAGTGTTCTCCACCATTTTAAGCTTACCATCTACGAAAACCTTAAATCCCACTCCCTTTTCGCGTATAAACAAATGGTCTCCAACTGTGAAAAATGTATGAAACCCTTCCGAATCGGGAGAGAACGAACGGACCTTCCCATTTTTATACCAAAACAGTTTTGCGTTGGAGCCAAAGAATACTTCATCATTTATACACCGTGTGGCCCATACATAACCAAATTCCTGATCCATCAATGGTAGTTCTTTAGAAAGAGATTGGTATACGATCTGCCCGTTTGGCAAGGTTGTTAAATAACCAAATTCGTTTTCACCCCCTACAAATATTCTATTGTTCTTGTCTTTATCCAATGAGATACAACGGCTTTGATTTCTCAGCTTTACCGTTATCCACTCCTTTCCGCCATCATTTAACAATACTGCAAAATTGTTGGCAATGTATATTCTGCCATATTCATCCTGAACACTACACCAATTTTGATCGGTAGCGCCATAATCTGAAGGAGAAAAATTGCTGATATAGTAATTCCCGGTTTGACCATACGCCGAAAAAATAAATAAACTCAGAAAGAGTGAACAGCGAAACAGAAATCCGGAAACAATTGTCCGCTTGCTACCCAGGTTGCCAAATTCCGGCATCTTCGTATTCCCAAAGAATTTTTGAAGCCTGTGAAGTAAAGAGTGAATGCAGAAAATTGCTTTCATAATATATGCTGCAATAGTGGCTCTAAAGTACAAAAGGTTATTCAAATCTTCCTGGTAATTTCTCATAATTGACTGGCATTAACACATTTAAATATGAATATGGCTGACCTCTTTTCAATTACTTTATTTTGGCTTTGTTTACTATTTTTCCACATAATATTTATGCTATTATTTGATTTTTGAAGTATATTAGCTGCCTTTTATACTAAGAACTTGTTTTGAAACTATAATTTAGGAAAACAACGATTGTGCATGCCGTTATTAATGGCTGCTGAAAACGAAAAAATTAACAATTATAAAAATGAAAAAAATGAAAAAGTCGATTTTTACATTAGCGCTATCTGCCCTATTTTTCACTTATTCCTGGGCGAAAGTAAGAACAGTAAGCCAGGATGCCGCAACTCCGGCGCAATATACAACAGTCGCAGCGGCAATTACCGCTTCAGCTGCAGGTGACACAATATATATTCATGGTTCGGCCACACAATATCCGAATTTCACGGTAAATAAAATAAACCTCACATTTATCGGTGCGGGATATAAACCTACAAAGGAAAATCCTTTGTCAACCAAGCTTAACTATGTATATCTTGATACTACCGGAAACAACCAGACCGGCAGGGGCACAAAATTGATTGGATTTGAAATTTATGGAGTTTATGTTGGCCCAAACTGGGGAGGAGCCCCCGCTGGAAAAAATAATAATGTTGTTATTTCAAGATGTGATATTTCATACCTTGATGTTACCGGAAACAATTGGACTATCAACAATAACGTTATCACCGGCTGGCTTAATATTGAAGACCACAGCTCAACAGTTATCTCAAATAACATTTTCGATCAGTCATATATAACAAACAGCGATAAATCGAATGTGCTGATAGCAAACAATCTTTTCTACAGAGGGGGCAATGTTTTTTACAGCAATATTACCCAGGCAACAATTGCGAACAACATTTTAGTAGGAACGGCACTTACTGTTTCCGCCAATGTTACACTCAACAATATGAATAACAACCTTACCTATAGCATTTTTGGGATCACCGGGAGCGGTGAAGCTCTTCCTACAACCAATAATACCGGATCAGGAAATATTCAGGATCAGGATCCGATGTTCAACTTTGAAACCAGCGTAACACTTACTGCTACTACAAACTTAACCCTGGACTGGGATTTCAAACTTCAAAGCGGCTCTCCTGCATTAACAGCATCGGCCAGTGGAGGTGAGATCGGTTTATATGCAGGGGCTTTCCCATGGGTCGACAATACGGGGATGGGTGCCATGCCTTATATTAAACACATGAATATTTCAGGAGTGGTTCCGGCAGGTGGAAATATTAATATTGATGTGAAAGCTAAAAGGCATAATTAATAGAATAAATAAAGCAGCATGCTTTATTCTGATTTTTAAATTGTTGATTTACGGCAGATGCTTAGTTAAAAGCGTTCTCTTACATTAATATTGTATTTAAAACAAGACTGATGAAACGAATTATATACACCATTGCATTATTTAGTTTTTCGGTTTGCCTTTTTTCTCAGCAAATAACCAGCGGTGAATACTTTTTTGATACGGATCCCGGCCAGGGCAATGCTACAAGTATTAGCGTAACAACAGGCGACTCTGTTATGCTGAGTTCAGCAATTCCAATAAACAGTCTATCAGCGGGATTTCACAAACTGGGTATGCGCTTTCGTTATACTACCGGGGTATGGAGTCTGAATGAAGCACGGGCATTTTATGTAAGTTCTTCGCCAACTCCCAGCGCCACTATAGTCAACGCGGCCGAGTACTTTTTTGATACCGACCCCGGAAAGGGTAACGGCACAGTGCTTAGCATCACCCCTGGCGATTCCACAACTCTTTCATCAACTGTTCCTACAGGTTCCTTATCAGCTGGTTTTCATAAGCTTATAACCCGTTTTCGCGACGACAATAATGTGTGGAGTTTAAATGAGGCACGGGCATTTTATATTTCCGCTCTTCCCCAGGCTCCTGCAACACAAGTAACTAAAGCCGAATATTTTTTTGATACTGATCCCGGACAAGGTAATGCCACGGTCGCCACTATCACTGCCGGAGATTCGGCTTCTATAATTACAACTATCCCTGTCGCTTTAACACAGGGTTTTCATATCCTGTATTATCGTTTTCGTGATGATAATGGTAAATGGAGCATGAATGAAGCCCGGTCATTCTATATTGCTTCTCCGGTTACTCCGGCAAATGCACAGGTTGTTGCAGCCGAATATTTTTTCAATGATACGGATCCCGGTGTTGGGAAAGCTACCGCAATTCTTGGTTTTACACCCGGCGACAGCACAACTATAAAAAACATAATTGTTGCCTCCGGACTAACAGCCGGGCAGACACATAAACTTACCATACGTGTAAAAGACAGCAAAAATGTATGGGGACTGAATGAAACACGAAAATTTGATGTTTGTAATGCTCCTGCTGTTGCTGGCTTTACTGCCAGTGTAAGCGGCAATACTGTTACAGTTACCAACTCTTCTACAAATGCCTATGGCTACTTATGGAGATTTGGCGATGATAGCACCAGTACAAGTAAAGATACATCCCACACTTATGCATACGGCGGCATTTTTAATATATGCCTGATTGCCTATAACCCTTGCGGAAATGACACTGTATACAAGACAATTAATTTCAGCTGCACGCCTCCTTCGGCCTACTTTACCCCATCTATAAACCAATTAACGGTTGGTGTAAACAATTACTCGTCCGGAGCCACTACATATTCCTGGGATTTTGGAGATGGCTTTACTTCAACCGGCACCGCACCGCAACATACTTATTACGCTACCGGTATTTATACAGTATGTGTAACCGCAAATAATGGTTGCGGCAGCAGCAGCTATTGCAGTACCGTGAATGTTACCTGCGCTATCCCTTATGCACAGTTTTCTTCATCATTAAACGGATTAACCGCTTATTTTAACAATCAAAGTACAAATGCAGCGAATGTTAACTGGTATTTTGGCGATGGCGGGATTTCTAATCAACAGTCTCCTAATTACACCTATAACGCATCGGGAACGTATACTGTTAAACTGGTTGTAAGTAATGCCTGCGGGAAAGACTCTATCACTCATTCTTTAACTATAGCCTGCGCATTACCTGTGCCTTCCTACAGCTTTAATGCTGATGGGTTATCTGTTCAATTTGAGAATAATTCTACCAGCGCTATCTCCTATAAGTGGAATTTTGGCGATGGCAAAACCAGCTTACTTAAAAATCCTACTCATAAATTTCCTGTAACCGATGTTTATACTGTTTGCCTGGTAGCGACCAATGGTTGCGGGAAAGACAGCATTTGCGAAGAAGTGAGTGTATGTGTTGCTCCAACAGCCGACTTTATTTTTTATGACTCTTTATTGACTGCTAATTTTATTAATTCCAGCCTGAATGGCGACCGCTTTTACTGGACTTTCGGAAACGGATATGCATCAAACCAGATAAGTCCTTCCATTAAATACAATACTCCCGGAACTTATAATGTTTGCCTGAATGTTACCAACTCCTGCGGTGATGATAAAATATGCAAGAATGTGACGACTTCATGCTCTCCATTCGGACCGCCCCAAATATGTTTGGTGACTACGGACAGTCTCTCTCAATACAATGTCATTTATTGGGACAAAACTCCTTTTGCCGGAGGGATTGTAGATTCATTCATTGTTTACAGGGAAGTATCAACTAACACATATAAAACTATTGCAACCCTTGCTTATACGGATTCAAGTTTTTTTGTTGATACAGTCAGAACCAGGTATACGATCCCATTAGCTAACGGCGACCCCAACAAAGGCACATATCGTTACAAGATCCAATACAAAGACACTTGCGGCGGATATAGCCAGTTAAGTCATTACCATAATACTATTTACATTGTTTATAATGGGAATGGCCAGTTTTCGTGGAATCCGGGATATACGATTGAATCAACTGCCAATCCTGTAAGTAATTATTTATTATTGCGGGATGACAACGGCACAGGCAGCTGGAACTCGATTGCAAGCATCAGCGGTACACAAAATACATTGGTTGATCCGGCTCACGCAAGTTATCCGAACGGGAAATGGCGCGTGGCAACTCAATGGGGGATTGTATGCACTCCTACTTTTGTAACAAAAGGGAAAGAAAATAACATCGAGTTGTTTACTACCAAAACTGTTAATAACTCACGAAGCAATATTAAAGATAATCTTCCTGCCATTATTGGTATTAAGGAGCACGAAGCTAATGGTGCCGTTAAAGTATATCCAAACCCAGCTAACTCTGATTTGAATATTGAATGGTCGGAATTGTTAGCTGCTGATCAACCATATGTAGCCATTAGAAATTACCTTGGCATGGATATTATGAAATTTACGCCGGAAAAGAATCAACAGAAAATTACATTTAATATTTCCAGCCTTGCAGCAGGCTTGTACTTTGCTGAAGTACGAAGCAATAATTACCGCTCAGTTAAAAAGGTAGTTATTGATTAGAGGTTTTCCCGAGGGGCAAGAATACTCGTTACTAATCGTTATAGAAATGGAAACGAAGTGTTCTTTGCTATCACTTCAAAATAGTCACATTCCCCTTAAGTTTCACTTCAGTATTGGTTTTTGAGCAGGTGGCTTTCAGGTAGTAGACATAAGTACCGGCATCCATTGCGTTACCTTTTTTGGTTCCATCCCATCCATGCGCCTGATCAAAAGCCTCAAATAACAGATTTCCCCAACGGTCATATATAGCCCAATAAATATTTGCAAGGCTATTGCCCTGAATATATAATACGTCGTTCTTCCCATCATTGTTTGGCGAAAATATGTTTGCCACAAATACATCTGCATCATCGCCTACACAAGGCGGTGTAACAGTTATGCTGAACATAACCACTACAGTGCATCCTCCTGCATCAGTAGCTGAAAGCGTGTAAATAGTGGATGTCATAGGGGTCGCTACAGGGTTAGGACAATTTGTACACGAAAGACCCCCTGAAGGGGTCCAGGTATAAGTTACCCCTCCGCTTACAAGCATGTATATACTTGCTCCGGCCGTAATAGTTTGTTTTGCAGGAATATTGGTGAGAATGGTAAAAGTTGAATCACCAACCGTTGAAACAGAGCTCGTAGTGCAGCCTTTGCTGTCAGTTACTGTTACAGTATAAATTGCAGAAACCAGGCTATTTATTGTCTGACCCGGTCCGGCCGGGGAGGACCAGATATAGGTATATCCACCACTTCCACCTGTTGCAATAACCGAAACTGAACCGTTATTCTTCCCGCACTCGGCAGGAGTACTTGATGTAGTTATGTCAAGTATCGACGGTTCTGTAAGGATTTCGGAGGCAATAGTAATACAGTTTTTACTGTCTGTTACTGTTACAGTATAACTTGCCGCTTGCACCCCGCTGATCGTAGATTGCAAAGCTGAGGTAACAGAACTGCTGCCATTGCTCCAACTGTATGTATAAGGACCAGTTCCGCCACTTACAGTTACATTTACAGAGCCGGTATCTCCATTGCAGTTTATTGATGACACAACAGAAGTATTAGCCGTTGGGGCGCCAACATTAACTACACTTGCAACCGCCGATCGGGCACAATTGTTCGCATCGGTCACAACCACTGTATATGTAGCGGCAATCAGATTATTTGCAGTTTGCCCGGTGCTTCCATTACTCCACGAATAGATCAATGATCCTGTGCCACCGGTTGAAGTTGCCGTAATGGAACCATTACTTTGTCCACAGGCTGCATCACTGGTTATAAATGTAGTGGTTATTGCAGTAGGCTCGGTAATTGCAACGGTTGTTATGATCTGACAATTTTTAGCATCTTTCACTGTTACAGTATAAGTGGCGGATTGTAAATTACTGATACCAGATTGGGTACCTGTTGTAACAGATGTCGCTCCTGTACTCCATCTGTATGTATACGGAGCTGTGCCATTACTGATTATTACCACTGCCGAACCTGTTCCTCCTCCATTGCATAACAGATCAGTGGGGGTGACCGATGTTATGGTTGGACCTCCGCTATTACTAACATTTGCAACAGAAGAATTTGTACATCCATTTGCATCAGTAACAGTCAACGTATAGCTTCCTGTTGCGAGGTTATTTACCGCAGCAGTTGTTGAACTATTGCTCCAATTATAAGTTAAACTTCCCGTCCCGCCCAAAACAGTTGCAGTGGCCGACCCATCATTTACGCCGCAATTGGCATTGGTTGTTGTAAATGTCGGCGGGTTTAATACCGGAGGTTCCGTAATAGCAACTGCACTTATAGCAGTACAACCATTGGCATCAGCAACGATAACACTATATGTTCCTGCAGCAAGGCCTGTAATGGAAGTACCTCCTGATGACGTATTGCTCCATGAATAGGTCAGTGTTCCGGTGCCTCCGGACGCAGTTACTGTAACGGAGCCGCTGCTGTTTCCATTGCACAACAGGTTGGTGCCCGACAAGTTGGTGATTGAAGGAGAGGCATTGCTGATGATCGTTACTGTTGTTGTTAACGAGCAACTATTTGCATCGGTAACTGTAACGGTATATATTGCCGGAGCAAGTCCCGAAATGGTTTGTCCGGTCCCACCGGGAGCAGACCAGCTGTATGAGAACGTTCCGGTACCACCACCCGGATTAACGCTTGCACTGCCATTGGACAATCCGCATGAAGCTGGCACAGGAGTAACATTAGCTGTTATACTTGTTGGCTCAGTGATCTCCACTGTGCTTATTACCTGGCAGCTGCTGGCATCAGTAACTGTTACTGTAAAAATTCCTTTTATAAGATTATCAGCGGTTTGACCTGTTCCGCCACTGCTCCATGAGTACGTGAAACCTGGTGTTCCTCCGGTAATACTTGCAGTTGCACTTCCATTATTTCCTCCACTACAGCTTATATTAGACTGCACGGCTGTTGTAACATTCCCTGTGCCGGTATTGCTGATTATCGCCACAGCTGTTATTGTACAATTTCCGGCATCGGCAATTGTAACTGTATATGAACCGGCAATTAATCCCGAAGCAACCTGTCCCGTGAAACCGCCTGTCCAGTTGAATTGAAACGAACCGCTACCGCCACCGGCTGTAACACTGGCACTTCCATTGGCAGTACCACAGGTAGCAGGGGAAGAAGATGTATTCGCCGTTAAAGCAATGGGTTCAGTAATAGTAACACTGCTTGTTGAACTGCAGCCACTGGCATCCGTTGTTGTAACCGTATATGTTCCGGCAGTTAAGTTATTTGCAGTCTGAGTTGTCGAGGTATTACTCCATGAGTAAGAATAATTAGGCGTTCCTCCTGAAACGGTTGCTGTGATACTTCCATTACTACCTCCATTACAGCTTACGTTCGCTTGTGCAGTCGCACTTACTGTTCCACCGGTAATGTTATTTACTGTAACGGCATCCGTTTTAGTACAGCCATTAGCATCAGTAACAGTTAGAGTATATATTGCAGGTGCAAGTCCCGAAACAGTTTGTGCAGTTCCTCCATTGTTCCAGTTATATGTAAATGGGCCTGTACCGCCACTACTAACAGATACACTCACTTTTCCGTTCGATGACCCGCATGCAGCGGAAACAGGAACAAGGTTTGTAACCATCGCCGGAGGACTTGTAATGGCAACTGTACTTACTGCAAGGCAGCCATTTGCATCCGTTACTGTTACAACGTAGGTTCCGGCAGTTAATCCTGTTATTGTGGTTGTGCCAGAAACTCCATTGCTCCAGTTGTAAGTCAACAGTCCCGTTCCGCCGGATGCTGCTACTGATGAGGAACCATTACTTCCGCTGCTGCATTGCAAAGCGTTTCCTGTCAAACTATTTATTGCAGGAGAGGGGCTGTTGCTTACCGCAGCCACAGCTGACTTTGTACACCCTTTTGAATCAATAACCGTAACAGTATAAGAGCCCGCTCCCGCGCCACTGATAGTTTGTGCAGCACCACCATTACTCCAGGTATATGTAAACGGACCCGTTCCGCCGCTGACAGCTATACTTGCGCTGCCATTTGAAGTTCCGCAGCCGGCAGCTCCGGAATTGGGAGTAAGTGTTATAGCCGTTGGCTGATCCACCATAGCTGTCGCGGTTTTGATACAGCCCTTCGAATCGGTACTGGTTACGGTATATGTACCCGGAACAAGGTTTGAAGCGGTAGCTGAGGTGGATCCTGAACTCCATGAATATGAATAAGGAGCCGTTCCCCCTGTAGCAATCCCTGTGGCGGTTCCGTTTGTTCCTCCGGGGCAACCTACGTTTGTTATAGTTGTTGTTAAAGTGGTTGTTGGGTTAATGCTGACATTCACTACGCCGGTTTTCGTGGCTCCCGTATTGTCAGTTACAGTTACAGTGTATGCAGTGGCCGCTACAGGGCAAACGTTTATTGTAGGAGTTCCACCCCCGGAACTCCAGTTAAAAGTATACGGACTGACCCCAGAACTGGTCGTTGCAGTCAAATTTGTACATCCGCCGCTGCAAACCGAACTGCCGGCAACGCTTACCTGAGGGCCTACACAATTGCTGACATAGACCTTATAAGAAAATGTCTGGATACCAACACCGGGACAATTATCATCCTTTACATTCACAGTAAATATATAGGGTGCTGTTCTTACATCTGTAGCAGTAGGGGTCCAGCAAAAAGTCCCGGTAGGACGCGGGCCTCCGCTTGAGGTAAACGTGCCGGCCGGAATACCATTGTTCCAGGTTATTGTCAGGTTCTGACTTGCATCAGCATCTGTACTGAAAATATCGAAGCAAAGCGGACTGCCCTTACAAGCTGTTATTGAATAACTACTGGTATTGTTGACTCCTGAAAGAGTAGGAATATTATTTGTACATGCCTTAACATATATCTGCATATCACGGACAACATTACCGACAAGTACTTTGTTCCTGTATTCATCCACCCTGATTGCTATTACCCCAATTTGTTGGGTTGTAGGAGTAAAACAAATATCACCTGTAACTTTATCAATAGTTACGCCGGACGATGTTGCAATAGGATTGGTTCCTGAATAAGGAGGTGAATATGTTACAACATTAGAATAGGGAGTAGAGGAAGTCCCACCTCTTGCGGGGATCAATGAATAAACCAAAGAATCGCCATCCGGATCAATGGCTCCCGGGTTAAAACAAAATTTTTGCCCCACACAAGCTACCGGAAGCGGGATGTTTGAAAACGTAGGCGAGCTGTTACATCCAAGAGTATTATTAAGCAATGCATCAACATAGGCACAGGAAGAGCACGGAAGAATAATGGTGTTTATTGAACAACTGCGATTGCATTTACCGTAACCGAATGTAATATTATTACATGTACCGGCCAGCGTAATGGTGTCCACATATTCATAATATTGAAACCCGGGGGTAGTACCTCCGTTGCAAGTTGATTTACCGGTAGGACAAAGAAAAGTAACTTCCGGCCCTACATAATTGGTACTTGCATCGACATTTGTAGGTTTTGGAAACCTAATTGACCCTGAGCCACAAGAGGATGTCCAGGTAATGTCTTGCTCAGCGCCCACACCAAAATATTGGTTCAAAAATGAACTATATGAACTTATCATAGGAGCCCCTGAACAATCGCGGTAAAAGTGAAGTTTGATCTCATACTTGCCGCCACCCAGGCAGCGATATGACAGTTCCATGGCAGCTGTATGATCCGCTTTTACATTGAAACCCAGGAAAAGAAATAATATGCCGGCAAGTAGCTTTGTGTGTGTGTTCACAGGGTAAATCAATTTATATCAATCGGGGAATAGGACAAAATTCCTCGGAAATAAGTGGCAGTTTTGTTAATTTCCAACATATATCTGCTATATAAATGTAGAATATACTGTCTTCTAAGCAAAACCTCTTTGTGCTCAAAATTATGCCTCATTTAATACACTTTTTTCGCGTAGAAAAACAAATAAACCTCGTAATATCCGAGCCATTTCAATTATAATAGTTTGTTTCCCCACAAAAAGTATTAGACAATAGATATGTAAGTTTTTTGAAATTTCTTGATTCTTGAAAAAAAGTTGCATCAAAATTTTGCTTCAATCCAAAAATGCCGGGAAAGCTGAAATAATGCAGAGAACGGTATATGTCAAAAGTTTTTAAATCGTCCGAAAACTCCCAGAGGTAATTTGTGGCCGGAATCGGCTTGCAGATATAATTCTCCTGTCTGGAGATTATGTTTGGCCTTTTCTTTTAAAAGATTTTCAATGATCATGGATGAAAACCCAAGTGAGTATGCATTCAGGATAAGGAAATGCTGCTTTTCATCAAGGAGATTCAATACCCCTTTTATCATTTCATTGATATTGTCTTCCAGTTTCCATTTTTCACCTGCCGGGCCATGTCCATAGGCAGGAGGGTCGAGAATAATGCCATTATACTTGTTGCCGCGTTTCTCTTCACGCTTCACAAATTTCAACGCATCTTCAACCACCCAGCGGATATTATCAAGCCTGGATAGTTCCATATTTTCACGTGCCCAGGTAACAACCTGTTTAATGGAGTCAACATGTGTAACATCAGCCCCTGCCGCTTTCGCGGCCAACGAGGCACCACCGGTGTATGCAAATAAATTGAGGAAACGGGGTTTGTCCTCCCGTCGGCCCTCTCCTTCGGAGAGGGTATTGTTTTTCATAGTAATTATTGTATTGTAAATATATTCCCAATTAACACCTTGCTCGGGGAAAATGCCAACATGTTTAAATGAAGTTAAAGCCAAACGAAAATTAAGTACGTTGTTGGTTGTTGGTTGTTGGTTATTTGTCTCCGGTTGTTTCCCGACAACTGACAACCGATAACTGATTCCCCACCTATCCGGCATTTGTTTAAACTTCTTCCACTCCCCTGCCGAGCTCGATTTAGGCACAAACCGCACATGTGCCATACGCTCCCATTCTTTATCCGAAAGGTTTTTATCCCATACAGCCTGTGGCTCAGGGCGAACCACGATGTATTGACCAAAACGCTCCAGCTTTTCAAATTCGCCGCAATCAAGCAACTCGTAGTCGGACCAGTTATCGGGAGTTAATAATTGCATGCGGCGAATTTACGATTTACAAGGGAGAATAATATCTTTACACCGAATAAAAAATAACTATGGAAAACAGGAGAGTGAGAGTTCGTTTTGCCCCAAGTCCGACCGGGCCTTTACATATGGGAGGAGTGCGTACAGCGCTATACAATTATTTGTTTGCTAAAAAACATAACGGAGATTTTTTGCTCCGCATTGAAGATACCGACCAGGAGCGCTTTGTCCCTGGAGCCGAACAATACATTATTGAATCACTGAAATGGTGCGGGATCTGCCCGAACGAAGGGGTTGGATTTGGGGATGGCCCTCATGCACCTTATCGGCAGAGTGAACGCAAACCCATGTACCGCCAGTACGCTGAACAATTAGTGGAAAGCGGAAATGCCTATTATGCATTTGATACGAAAGAAGAGTTGGATGAAATGCGTAAACGCATGGAGGCCGCCGGCGGAACATCCGCATATAACGCAATTACAAGGCAGTCGATGAAGAACTCACTTACGCTTGCCGAAGATGAAGTAAAGCAACGATTGGATTCAGGAGAGGCTTATGTCATCAGGATCAAAATTCCACGCAATGAAGAGATACGGGTTCAGGACCTGATACGAGGATGGGTGGTAGTCCATAGTTCACAGATGGATGATAAAGTATTGTTTAAATCGGATGGGATGCCAACCTATCACCTGGCAAATGTGGTGGATGATTACACTATGCAGATCACACATGTGATAAGGGGAGAAGAGTGGCTGCCATCGGCACCCCTGCATTTATTATTATACAGGTATCTGGGGTGGGAAAATATAATGCCCCAATTCGCTCATTTACCATTATTATTGAAACCCGATGGCAATGGCAAATTAAGTAAACGAGACGGGGACAGATTAGGATTCCCTGTATTTCCTTTGGAATGGCAGGATCCGGTTACAAAAGAAATTTCATCCGGCTACCGTGAAAAAGGATATTTCCCTGATGCGTTTATTAATATACTTGCTTTGCTGGGCTGGCACTCCAGCGGCAATGAAGAATTATACACACTTGAACAACTTGTGAATGAGTTTTCACTTGACCGGGTAAGCAAAGCCGGCGCTAAGTTCGATCCTGAAAAAGCAAAATGGTTCAACCAGCAATACCTGCGCAAAAGAAGTGATGAAGAATTAGCAAAATTATTTCTCCCTGTTGTAAAAGAAAACGCTCAGTTGGCAAATGGCAATGTGCAGTTGGCAAATTTGCAATACGTAACTGCTGTTTGTAAATTAATAAAAGAGAAGGGGAATTTTTTGCATGAGTTCTGGTCGCTGGGAAGTTTCTTTTTTGTTGCCCCTGAAAAATATGATGCCGATGTGATCAAAAAGAGGTGGAATGAGAATACCGCGAAATGTATTAAGGAGGTAGCGGAAGCTTTCAAAATACTTACTCCATTTTCAACGACCGAAACAGAAAAAACATTTAAAGCAACCGCCGAAAGGCTGGGGATCAACCCCGGGCAGGTAATGCAATTGTTCCGTGTATGTATAAGCGGTTCAGGCGGCGGCCCGGCTTTGTTTGAAATGGTTGAATTGCTTGGGAAAGACGAAGTAGTGAAAAGATTGGAGAAGGCAGCAAATACTATTAACTTTAGTTAAGGCTATACACTTTTCCCGGCAGCGACCTCACCACACCGGTAAGTTCCAGGTTAAGCAATAACATGGAAACTTTACTCATATTTAACTTCGCGGTTAAACATAATTCATCAATACCTACGGGCTTTTCACGCAGTATTGCAACCACTGCTTCCTCTTCCGGACTAAGATTGTGAAATAAACTTCTCTGTTGTACCGTTTTTTTCTTCTGCTTCTGTTTTTCCCAACCCATCAACCGCAAAACATCCGCTGCCGATTCGATCAGCGCCGCTTTGTTGTTTTTTATTAATTGGTTGCAGCCAACTGAATATTCATCGTCTACCTTGCCGGGAAAGGCAAACACATCGCGGTTATAGGAATTAGCAATATCAGCAGTTATAAGGGACCCGCCTTCATCCTTCGATTCTATTACAATGGTCGCATCAGCCATACCGGCAACAATACGGTTCCGCTTTGGAAAGTTTTCACGGTCGGGCTGCGTCTGACTCAGAAATTCTGTTAGCAACCCTCCTTTCGCAAGCATCTTCTCGGCCGTTGAACGATGTGCCGCCGGATAAATTTTATCAAGGCCATGTGCCAAAACACCAATTGTCGGCAAATCATTTGTCAGGGCTGCCTTATGCGCGCATATGTCCACACCATATGCAAGTCCGCTCACAATAAGTACATCATGATCAGCAAGTCCACTTACCAGGTCCTGGCATATTTTTTTTCCATATAAAGTAGCATTCCGCGTTCCTACAACACCTACAACTCTCTTAGTGTTTAAATCGGCTTTGCCTTTATAATAAAGCATTACAGGCGAATCATGACAATGCTTCAGACGTTGTGGATAATCATCATCAAGGTAGAAAAGCGGCGCTATTTTATATTTTTCAATGAATCTTATTTCCTGTTCTGCCCTTTCCAATACATTGTGATTACGAATGGCATCAGCAAGGACAAGGCCAATGCCGGGTATCTTCTGTAGTTTTGCTTTCTTTTCTTTAAACACGCCCTCAATACTCCCGCAGTACGATATTAAATTTTTAGCCAGCACATCACCTATCCCCGGGATAAGAGTAATCCCTATTTTATATTTAAGCAACTCATTCATATTAAATCAAAAACGAAAAATATGAATTTTCAAGCTATTTAGGACTGTCAAAACCCTGAAATTATTTCTACATTTATACCGCTCTTGTAAGTTTAAGAAATGTGAATGCGGTATAACTGAATTCCTGCCCGCAGGCAGGCAAGCAGGTTGTTTCGCACAAGCAACCATAAACCTGCTAAGATTCAGTAATATTCCTTAACCTATTCTATTAAACCATGATAACACGTCCCTTAAATATCTTAAAATGGATAGATGAGAACCGCCATTTGTTAAAACCGCCTGTAAGTAATAAAGTTGTTTATAAAGACACCGATTTTATTATCATGATTGTTGGCGGTCCAAATTCCCGCAAGGATTATCACTACAATGAAAGTGAAGAATTTTATTACCAGCTGGAAGGCGATATTGTGGTTGGCATACAGGAAAATGGCAAGGCTGTTGATCTGCCGATTAAACAAGGAGAGATATTTTTATTGCCGGCCAAAGAACCTCATCAGCCGAGAAGAGGGCCGAATACAGTGGGCCTGGTAATTGAATACAGGCGCGGTCCGGGAATTAAGGACGGTCTCCTCTGGTTCTGTGAAAAATGCAACAATAAATTATACGAAGAATATTTTGTACTGACAAACATTGAACAGCAGTTTCAAACTGTATTTGCAAAATATTACGGCAGTGAAGAATTGCGTACCTGCAAAAAATGCGGGCACGTTATGGGGCCGCCTGCCAAACCTGTTTGATGAGTCTGTATTTATTGTGACGTATGCTGCAAAAGCAAAATGATGCCAATAGGGAAATCCATTATTTTCACTTAATCGACCTCCCTAGTGTTTAAAAACTATCAAGTGTAGTCGTATGTCAAAAAAACTGACGCGAAAAGAAAAAAATGCACTTCAGCAACAGACCTCTTCTGTTAAGGCCGAATCTCAAAAAACAGTTCTCAAGGGAGACCAATTAAAAAAGACCAGGTTCAGCATAGGTCTTATTATTGCCGTTCTGGGGTTTTTACTTTATGCGAACACGCTCGGCCATGAATATGTACTGGATGATTACTCTCTTATAAAAGAAAATTTTCAAACTAAAAAGGGAACTGCAGCTTTAAAAGACATTTTTACAGGCGGTTATCGTTCCGGTTATTTTGCCGCAGGAGAGGATGTGTATCGCCCATTATCAAAAGCCATGTTCGCTATTGAATGGGAACTTTCCCCTGATAAACCGGCATTATCACATTGGATTAATGTTATTTTATATGCACTTACCGGGTTTCTTTTGTTTTACGTACTAGTGTTATACCTCCCTCAGCACATCTGGCTTTGCGCTATTGCATCATTATTGTTTATTGCGCACCCAATACACACGGAGGTTGTAGCCAACATAAAAAGCAGGGATGAAATATTGTGCTTCCTGCTGTTTCTTTTAACCGCATTATTTACATTGAGGTACATTCAAAAAAATAGTTTTATCTGGCTGGCATTTGCGGGCATGAGCTTTTTCCTCGGCCTTCTTTCAAAAGAATCCGCGGTTACATTTATCGCTGTCATTCCGCTTATGCTGTATTTTTTCACCAATACGGATACCAAAAAACAGATTATTGCACTTGTTGTATTAGGAAGTGTAACGGCTTTGTTTTTTGTGATACGGATGAACGTATTGGGCACAGGCCCTGTGACGGCCCAGGCACTGTCAGACAACCTGCTCGTCGGAGCACCCGACAAACTTTCGCAAATAACAACCGCCATTTATATTATGGGGATCTACTTAAAACTTTTATTTATACCCCATCCGCTGGTATCGGATTATTCATTCAATCAGATTCCGATCGTTGGAATAACCGACTGGAAATTCCTTCTGTCCTTTATCATTTATACTGGAGCAGGTGCATTTGCATTAATGCGCTTCCGGCAAAAAAACATATGGGCGTTTGGGATTCTCTACTTTTTTATTACGGCATCATTAATATCAAATGTTGTGATCTTAATTGGCACCTCATTCGGAGAGCGGTTAATGTATGCGCCATCTGCCGGCTTTTGCATAGCAATAAGTGCATTACTTATCCATTTATTCAAGGTTGATGAAAATACGCCGGGATCATTGAATTTATTTTTAAAACAAAACAGCAAATTGGTTTTACTTATCGCAGGAGTTATTTTACTCTTTTCTCTTAAAACATATTCCCGCAATAAGGCCTGGGAAAGTAATTACACCCTTCATTCAACGGATGTAGTACTTTCGCTCAACAGCGCACGTGCCCATTATTACTATGGGAATATTATTACACAGGATGAATACCTCGCAAAGATCAAAGACCCTGTTGAGAAAAAAAACACACTGGATATTGCGTTAAAAGAAATGCGCAGAACCATTGAAATATATCCAACGTATGCTGACGCATTCCATAAAATAGGTAAGATCTACCTCGTACAACAACAATATGACAGTGCTGCCTTTTATTACAAAAAGGCTTTGTCATTTAATCCCGGCAATTCAATGTACCTTAATAATTATGGCACTGTGCTGTATAATACGGGTCATCTGGAAGAAGCCAAAAAACAATTTGAACTTTCCCTGCAAACAAACCCTAATCAACCCGACGCTTATAGTAATATTGCAAGTGTTTACGGTACCGCAGGACAGCAATTGGCTGCCCAAAATAAGCCTGAAGAGGCCCGCAAAAATTTTGAAACAGCTATTATATATTTCAAAAAATGCATTGAATTTGACCCCGGCAATGCCAGTGCATTTTACATGATGGGTCTAACCTACCGGAATATTGGCGATGAGACCAACGCACAATATTATATTAACGTTGCCAAAAAATTAAACCCAGGCTATAACTAAATTAAATTATGTTCACGATAGACATTCATACGCATATACTTCCTGAACATATTCCCAACTGGAAAGAGAAATTTGGTTATGGAGGCTTTGTTCAACTCGAACATACAAGACCCTGCTGCGCACGAATGATGGTGGATAATAAATTTTTTCGTGAAGTAGAGGATAACTGCTGGGATCCAACAAAAAGAATTCATGAATGCGACCATCATCATGTAGATGTACAGGTTCTGTCTACCATCCCGGTCATGTTCAGCTATTGGGCCAAACCGCAGGATTGTCTTGAGTTGTCCATGTTTCTGAATAACCACATAGCCGGTATTGTTCAGAAATATCCTAAGCGTTTCATTGGCCTGGGGACAATACCACTGCAGGCTCCTGACCTGGCGATCAAAGAACTTGAACGCTGCAAAAAAATTGGTCTTGCGGGAGTTCAGATCGGTTCTCACGTTAATGATTGGAACTTAAATGAACCGGCAATATTTCCTGTTTTTCAGGCTTGCCAGGAATTAAACATGCCTGTATTTGTACATCCCTGGGATATGATGGGTCAAAGTAAAATGCAAAAGTACTGGCTGCCCTGGTTGGTTGGCATGCCTGCCGAAACATCTCTTGCCATATGCTCAATGATATTTGGAGGAGTATTTGAACGTTTACCAAAACTACGTGTAGCTTTCGCGCATGGCGGAGGTTCTTTCCCTTCCACCATAGGCCGCATTGAACATGGATTTGAATCGCGTCCCGACCTGGTGGCTGTGGACAATAAAGTGAATCCACGAAATTACCTGGGCAAATTCTGGCTTGATAGTCTTGTTCATGACCCCTTAATGCTTACTTATATTGTTGATCTTATTGGAGCTAAACGAATTGCACTTGGCAGCGACTATCCTTTCCCGTTAGGCGAAAATGAACCGGGTAAACTGATCCGAAATTCCACATTTAGCAAAGATGTTAAAGAATTGCTTTTAAGCGGAGCCGCCCTGGAATGGATAGGGCAGAAAAAGGAGAATTTCATCTAAATTGTTGGTCTTACTCTCCAACTTTTTTACTTAAAAAGTTCTGCGATATCTCCGCTTTACTCTCGTCAAAAAGAGCTAAATTTGCACTGTACATGAGCGATCAAATAAAGCACGAGTGTGGGATAGCAGTTATCAGGTTACTAAAACCTCTCCAATATTACTACGACAAATACGGAACAGCTCTTTACGGGATAAATAAGTTGTGCCTTTTAATGGAAAAACAACACAACCGTGGCCAGGACGGCGCGGGAGTAGCTTCTATTAAACTGGATACTAAACCCGGAACCGCTTACATCAACCGTCATCGTTCATCATCCAGCCGGGCCATACAGGAAATTTTTTCAAAGATAAATGCCCCGTTCAATAGTGTTTTTAAAAACAAACCCGAACGTGCCGGCGATACAGAATGGCTCAAAAAAAATATTGACTTTGCCGGTGAATTATTACTCGGCCATTTGCGTTATGCGACTTATGGAGGCAATAGTATTGAAAACTGCCATCCTTTTCTTCGGCAGAATAACTGGAAGACCCGCAACCTTGTTGTCGCCGGGAACTTCAATCTCACCAATGTGGACGAGCTTTTTAATCAGCTCGTTGATCTCGGACAACATCCCCGTGAAAAGACAGATACAGTTACAGTGATGGAAAAGATCGGGCATTTTTTGGATGAAGAAAATGAACGCCTTTTCAAACAATTCAAAAAGCAGGGTAATAGTAAAGCTGCCATTTCAGAACTTATTGCTCAGAATATTGATATAGTAAAAATATTAAAGGACTCCAGTAAGAAATGGGATGGCGGCTATGCAATGGCAGGGATGTTTGGTCATGGTGACGCCTTTGTTTTACGTGATCCAAATGGCATCCGCCCTGTATTTTATTATATTGACGATGAAGTAGCAGTTGTCACTTCTGAACGTCCTGTAATTCAAACGGCATTTAATGTTTCCATTGAAAAAATAAAAGAGTTAACCCCGGGACACGCGCTGATCATCAGAAAGAATGGTGAGGTAGGCGAGCATAAGATCATAAAAGAGGGCATGAAAAAAGCCTGCTCTTTTGAACGGATTTATTTTTCACGCGGGAGTGATGCATCTATTTACGAAGAGCGTAAAAGTCTTGGTTACAACCTGGCTGACCGTGTGCTTGCTTCAGTAGATCACAATATTGAGAATACAGTATTTTCATATATTCCGAATACCGCCGAGGTAGCTTTTATCGGGCTCGTTGATGGAGTCAACAATTACCTGAACGATCTCAAAATAAAAAAAATAAAAGCAGCAAATGGCAAGCTGAGTGATGAGCAACTAAAAAAGATTTTATCTCAACGGCTTCGCATAGAAAAAATACCGATCAAAGATGCCAAGTTGCGTACATTCATCACCAATGACAGTGCACGCGACGACATGGTTGCCCACGTTTATGATACAACATACGGTGTTGTGAAACGCGGAGTTGACAGCCTCGTGGTACTTGATGATTCTATTGTACGAGGCACCACTTTAAAGCAAAGTATCATACGTATCCTGGACCGTCTTGAACCAAAGAAAATTGTTGTTGTTTCTTCAGCACCGCAAATACGATACCCCGACTGTTATGGCATCAATATGTCGAAAATGGCCGAGTTCGTTGCTTTTGAAGCGGCAATCAAACTCCTGAAAGAGAATTATAAAGAAAATTTCATTGAAGAATTGTATGAGCGTGCCAAAGCGCAGGAAGATCTGCCAAAGGAAAAAATTAAAAATATAGTGAAGGAGATTTATGCTCTTTTCAAATATGACCAGATCTCTGCTAAAATATCCGACTTGCTTCGTCCTGAGGGTCTTAATGCTGAACTTGAGATCATTTTTCAATCAATCAAGGGTCTGCACCAATCATGTCCTAACCACAAAGGCGACTGGTATTTTACGGGTGACTATCCTACTCCCGGCGGGAACAAAGTAGTGAACCGAGCTTTCATCAATTTTATGGAAGGGAAGAATGTGAGGGCTTATTAAAGCAGGGACGAGGGAAAGGGTCGAGGGACAAAAAAGTAAAAAAATTATTTCTTTTTATAAAGTGGGACTGTTGAACACGGCTCACCATACATAATGCTTTTGGCAACCGGACGAAGGATGCGGGTAATTTCCACATAAGCTGATTCCGGCACAGGCAGGTTGCTGCAGCCTTTAATAACTATTCGTTGATCGGCATAATCAGCAGGGTTTATTTTAGAAAGCGCTTCGTTATATAAAATTGTTTCCAGCGTTTTCAGATCACCGAACACTACTTTTTTTGCAAAAGGCTCTATAACTGTTACCAGCAGCATATACGCCCAGGTTGGAACTATGGCATCCGCCGAACAAACAATAGCTACATATTTATCCCTGTATTTGCTCCAATCTTCATTTTTCACAAACTCGCGGAACTCCTTTTCTCTTAATATCAAACCCTGGAACAAATGTTCTTTCACGTCCAGCAACACGCGTTCTCCTTCAGGATAATGATCCTCCAGGTTAAACTCAACCAGGCCGCTTTGCGCTACTTTATTTACTATCATTGGATGTGAGTATTGAAATATGAGATATGAGAGTCTCAATACTCATATCTCACATCTCATATCTGCCTTACATAAACCCTAGCTCCACCTGCGCCACCTCGGTCATCATGCTTTTATCCCAGGGCGGCTCAAACGTAAGTTCAATTTTTGCTGATTTAATTCCTTCAACTCCTCTTAATTTTTGTTCAACTTCGGGCGGCAGCGTTTCTGCGACCGGACATGATGGTGAAGTTAATGTCATTTTTACTTCGAGGTTATTTTCATCATCAAGCCTGATCTCGTATATCAATCCGAGTTCCCATATATCAACAGGTATCTCCGGATCATAGCACGTTTTAATCATGTCGATGACCCTTTGAGTCAGCTCTGTGTTTTTTGATATAATTATTGCACCCATAGTTTAGTTCAAGGTTCAAGGTTCCGTGTTCAAAGTTGTTTTAACCTTGAACCCGGAACCTTGAACTTTTTAACCTCTCGTCTTAAAGGCGAGAGCATCCATTTTCATTTGTTTGATCATACTCACCAAACCATTCGCACGCGTTGGTGACAAATGTTCTTTTAATCCGATCTTATCAATGAAATCCATTTTCGCGTCAATAATCTCATCAGGAGTGTGATCTGCTAATACTCTAACAATCAATGCTACCAACCCTTTTGTAATGATCGCATCACTGTCGGCCGTGTAAATTACTTTCCCATTTTTCAATTCTGAATGAAGCCAGACTCTGCTTTGACATCCCTTAATAAGCTTATCTTCTGTTTTATATTTTGCATCAATCAATGGTAAGGATTTTCCCAGCTCAATTAAATGTTCGTATTTTCCTTCCCAATTGTTTTCAAACAATTCGAATTCTTCAATTATTTCCCGTTCAATTTCTTCAATTTTCATGCTTATTTTCTTGATCCTTTTTAACCTTGAACTTTGAACACAGAACCTTGAACCTTCTTACTTTAACATCTTTATCGCTTTCTCTATTCCTTCTGCCAATTTATCTATTTCTTCCTTTGTATTATAAAACGCGAAAGAAGCACGGATCGTTCCGGGAATACCATAGTGCTCCATCAACGGCTGTGTGCAGTGGTGGCCTGTACGAACAGCTATTCCCTGCTTATCCAATATTGTTCCGATATCCAAGGGATGTAATCCATCAATTACAAATGAGATAACACTTGCTTTACTTTTTGCATTCCCGATGATCCGCAAGCCGCTTATATGCATTAACCTTTCGGTCGCATATTCCAACAATCCATGCTCATAAGCAGCAATATTATCCAAACCAATATTATCAATATAATTAATCGCGACAGCCAAACCAACTCCCCCTTCAATATGAGGAGTTCCTGCTTCAAATTTTAAAGGCAGGTCGGCATAGGTTGTTTTAGCGAATGTTACAGTTTTAATTGTTCCTCCCCCACCCTGGTATGGAGGCATATCATTAAGCCATTTTTCTTTCCCGTATAATATACCAACACCTGTTGGCCCGTAAACCTTATGCCCGCTGAAACAATAAAAGTCACAATCAAGGCCCTGTACGTCAACGTTCATGTGTGGTACAGCCTGCGCTCCATCTATCAGAATACAAGCTCCACCCAGCCCTCCCCGTTGGGAAGGGTTCATCTCACGCACAAGGCGAACTATTTCTTTTACAGGGTTTATTGTACCTAGAGTATTTGATACGTGGGTTACAGCAACCATTTTGGTTTTGGAGTTCAACATTTTTTTAAACTCTTCCAAAATAAGTTCCCCCTTATCATTGATGGGAATCACTTTTAATGTTACACCTTTTTCTTCACACAATAACTGCCAGGGCAAAATATTGCTATGGTGCTCCATTTCACTCACAATGATCTCATCTCCGGCTTTAATAAATTTTTTTCCGAATGATGCGGCGACAAGGCTGATAGATTCCGTAGTTCCTTTGGTAAATATTATTTCATGTACAAATTCAGCATTCAAATGCTTTTGAATAGTTACACGGGCTGCTTCATATTCAATGGTAATATCCTGGCTCAAACGGTGTACGCCGCGATGAATATTGGCATTATCGTACTCATAATATTTTTTTAATGCGTCAATTACCACTTGTGGTTTTTGGGCAGTGGCAGCACTGTCGAAATAAATAAGTGGCTTGTTATTAACCTCGCGCGATAGAATAGGAAAGTCCGAACGAATTTTCGCCTGATCAAATTTCATTTTATGTTCTACTGCCGTTTTCATTTATTTTGGGACACAGAGAGCCACAGAGAATTACACAGAGGACCACAGAGTATGTTGCGTTCATTTTTTTGATATAATTCAATCATAATATTTTTTTCTCAGCGAAACTCTGTGACTACTCCTTTTTTCTCTGTGTAATCCTTTTAATTCTTATTTTGGATTACTTAATCTTTTCTCAATCAACGCATCCACATACACTCTCAACGGCTCAATACGTATAGTATTTATAGCATCAGCCGCAAAAGCATACAACAACATCCGCCTGGCGCTTTCTGTTCCCAATCCCCGTGAGCGAAGATAAAATAAGGCATCTTCATTCAAATGCCCGGTTGATGAACCATGCGAGCATTTTACGTCATTGGCATATATTTCCAACTGAGGCTTAGTATTGATCGTTGCGTCATCACTCAGCAAAATATTTTTAGAGCTTTGGTACGCATTTATTTTCTGCGCATCCCGACGAACGTAAATTTTCCCATTAAATACGCCCGTGGACTTGTTATCAAGAATCCCTTTGTACAACTGGATGCTTTCACAATTCGGCTTTTGGTGATCAACCAATGTATGGTTATCCACGTGCTGATTATCCCTTGTAATGAATAATCCATTGAGGTGCGTTTCACAGTTCTCTGCGTCTGCAACTATATTCAAATTATTGCGTACCCATTCACCATTTAAAGTAACCGTATTTGTATCGAAATGTGACCTGGCCTGTTGATGAACTTGTGTTGTATTGACCAGGTAAATATTTTCACAATTATTCTGAAGCTTGTAGTATTGGACCTTTGCATTTTCGGCCACATTGACTTCTGTAACCGCATTGACAGTCGTTTTTACATTCAGCTGATGTGTATTAAACGATTCAACAATTTTTACTTCAGCGTTTTTGCCAACAATAAATAAATTTCGCGGCTGAATCAAAGCGGCTTCTTTTACAAAAACAATATTAATGATGTGCAGCGGGTGCTCCATTACAACTTTATCGGGCACATAAATAAATAATCCGTCTGAAGCAAAAGATGTGTTTAAAGCAATGAAAGAATCCGTATTTACATCAGCATATTTTGAAAAATGGTCTTCTATTAAATCCGGATGGTTTAAAAAGGCACCCGCAAGATCAGTAACAATAACTCCTTTGGGCAATTTAGTTACAGATGATAATTGTTTTGAGTAAAAGCCATTCAGCAATACAATATGGTTGTCACTGATACCCCCAATCTCGAATTGCTTGACAGAATCTGCCGTTAGCGTAGTATTCCGTGCAGCAGTTAAGATCAAATAGTCTGCTTTAAATAACTTTTCAGGATTGGAATATTTATACTCTTCGCTTTTACGATTAGGGATCCCCCTATCAAGAAATGCGTTTATCGCCTTTTGACGGATATCCTGTAATGCAGCATTGCCAGGCAGTTGTGGCCGTTGCTTTTCGAACGCCACTGCCAATTTATCTTCTGCTTTTATTTTTTCTGCTGTTGTGTTCATTTTTTTTATTTACACACCCCTCTCCACACACTACCCGTCGCACCACTGTTTCGGCTCCGCTCAACACGGGTCTCAAGAGGGGAGAACAGGGCTAAGGTCTTTGATCCAATCATATCCCTTTTCTTCAAGTTCCAATGCTAATTCTTTTGTGCCTGATTTTACAATGCGTCCATTATATAATACATGCACAAAATCGGGGATTATATATTCAAGTAAGCGCTGGTAGTGAGTAATGACAATAAACGACCTGTCTTTTGAACGTAGCTTATTTACACCATTGGCAACAATACGAAGCGCATCAATGTCAAGCCCGGAATCAGTTTCATCAAGCACAGCAAGCGTTGGCTCTAACATTGCCATTTGAAAAATTTCATTTCGTTTTTTTTCGCCACCGGAAAATCCTTCATTCACAGAACGATTAGCGAGCGTGCCTTGTAATTCAACCAAAGCTTGTTTTTCTTTTAACAATTTCAAAAAGTCTTTTGCTTCCAACGGCGGGAGTCCTTTGTATTGACGGATCTCAGCTATAGCTGTTTTTAAAAAATTAACATTGCTAACTCCTGGAATTTCCACAGGATATTGGAATGCAAGAAACAATCCTTCGCGTGCGCGGTCTTCAGGAGAAAATTCGAGGAGATCTTTTCCCTTAAATTTTATTTCGCCTTCCGTTACAACATAATTCTCGCGGCCGGCTAACACATTACTCAATGTACTTTTGCCTGAGCCATTAGGACCCATGATGGCATGAACTTCACCGGGCTTCACTTCCAGGTTAATCCCTTTCAGGATTTCCTTTCCTTCAATACCGGCTTTCAGATTTTTTATGCTTAACATAATTGGTTTCAAGTTTCAGGTTTCAAGTTTCAGGTTGGTTAGCGTACGGAACTATTGGTTCATTAAATTTTGTTCCCGAATAATCACTACCCTTTAAATAAGTCATTAGACCTGAAATCATTTTACCTATTTTGTTAGACATATTATATAAGTCTTCGAATCTTTCTTTTGTAATGTAATTTCTGTCAATAGCCCGGTATAATTGTGATCTCACCTCCCCACAGGAAGCTTTTGCTATCGATAAAAACTGGATAAACTCCTTCCGGCCATCCCGTTCATAACCTTCGGCAATATTATCCATGACTGACCCGGACGATCCGTTGATCTGGTCACGCAGTTTATAATCCTTAACAAACGGACCTTCATTAGTGATTTTGTAGACTTCACTACATAACACTCTGGCCTGTTGCCAGGCTTCAATATCCTCAAATCGTTTTATGGTTGCCATTAACTATATTTTAAAACCCTGATTTTTAAAATTCGGGGTTAAGTTCTAAGTTCAAAAAACCTGAAACTTGAAACCTGAAACCTTTTTCAACCAACACTCCCTTCCAGGCTTACCGCTAAAAGCTTTTGCGCTTCCACAGCAAACTCCATTGGTAACTGGTTCAATACTTCTTTACAATATCCATTGACAATCAATCCGATCGCTTTCTCCGTTTCAATGCCGCGTTGGTTGCAATAAAAAAGCTGATCCTCACCGATTTTTGATGTGGTAGCTTCGTGTTCAACGATGGCTGTTTTATCTTTTATCTCGATGTATGGAAACGTATGTGCTCCGCACTTATCGCCCATCAACAACGAGTCGCATTGTGAAAAGTTGCGCGCGTTACTTGCTCCTTTCATAATACGAACAAGCCCACGATAACTATTATTGCTTTTACCGGCTGATATCCCTTTTGAAATGATGGTACTCTTTGTATTTTTTCCGATGTGGGTCATTTTTGTACCGGTATCGGCTTGCTGCATATTATTGGTAACGGCCACAGAATAAAATTCGCCGGTTGAATTATTTCCTTTTAATATTACTGATGGATATTTCCATGTTATCGCGGAACCTGTTTCCACCTGCGTCCATGATATTTTTGAATGATCACCCAAACAGATGCCTCGCTTGGTAACAAAGTTGAAAATGCCGCCTTTACCCTCTTTATCACCGGGGTACCAGTTTTGCACGGTACTGTATTTTACTTCTGCGTCTTTGTGTGCGACAATTTCAACAACGGCGGCGTGTAACTGGTTTTCATCACGCATGGGAGCAGTACAGCCTTCGAGGTAACTAACATACGCTCCTTCATCAGCTACAATAAGCGTGCGTTCAAACTGGCCCGTTCCTGCTGTATTGATGCGAAAATAGGTAGAGAGCTCCATCGGACAGCGCACCCCTTTAGGGATATAACAGAATGAACCATCGCTGAATACAGCCGCGTTAAGAGCAGCGTAAAAATTATCGTTGTAGGGAACTACGGAACCCATATAACGTTTGATCAATTCAGGATGTTCCTGTACCGCTTCACTGAAAGAACAAAAAATAATTCCCTTTTCAGCAAGCACTTCTTTGAAAGTTGTTTTAACAGATATACTGTCAATCACAGCATCAACAGCAATTTTACTTTCAACCCCGCTTAAGCGCTTTTGTTCTTCCAGCGAAATACCCAGCTTCTCAAATGTTTTCAAAAGTTCAGGGTCAACCTCATCAAGACTTTTTAATTCTTTTTTTTGCTTTGGCGCCGCGTAATAAATAATATCCTGGAAATCAATTTTGGGGTAGTGTATATGTGCCCAATGCCGGGGCTCTTCCATTTTAAGCCAATACCGGTATGCCTTTAAACGTAAATCAAGCATCCATTCGGGTTCATTCTTTTTCTTTGAAATAAAACGGACAATATCCTCACTCAGCCCTTTGGGAGCTGTATCCATATCAATATCACTCGACCAACCGTATTTGTACTCGCTGCCGGTAACTTCCTCTAATATTTGATTTGAATCTGACACGGATAATTATTTTTTTGTTCTCAACTTTCGCAATTTCTCTGCATCATCACGATCTTTTGATCTATCTGATCTTTCTTTTTCATCAATTAGCTTATTAATATGTAAAACTTTCACGGATGCGGTTTCATTTATTGAAAAACTTTCTGATAATTGATAGCATTCTGCAAAATCCACCTGTTTTAACAATACCATATCGGCCATCAAATCAATATAAATTCCCGAGTCTAATAGTATTTCTGCATATCCGGCCATGAGCGGATAAGTTAAAAATGCTTCGGCTCCTTCCACTCCAAATGCTTTCAGGGCATTTACTAATTGTTCCCGGTTAGTAATCGAATCGTCTACCCAAATATCAACATCGCCGGTTGCACGTGAATAACCATAATAGTTAACAGCTAAGCCACCAACTAAGATGTACCTTACATTATATTGGTTTAATATGGCAAGGAACGATAATATTTCTTCGTCAAAAAGATTCACGCTTTTCTTTTTAATACAACCCCCAATCCTTGAGGAATTTTTATAGGCCCCTTTTTAAACAAAGCAGCCAACCCCATAAGTGTAAATGCTTTTTTAAGACGTTCAACAGGACTGAGCTTCAGATTTTCAAATAATCTATTCTCGGCAATAGCCTCCCTACTTGTTTTAGTATGAAAAATAACTTTGCTCATGTACACATAAAATTCTGTATTTGTTTCAGGTTAAACAACTTGAAACCTGAAACTTGAAACCTTTTTTCTTATACCGAAAAACTTTCCCCACATCCACAAGTCCTGCTTGCATTCGGATTAATAAATACAAATCCTTTTCCGTTAAGTCCGCCTGTGTAATCCAGTTCAGTCCCCACGAGGTACAGGAAACTTTTTTTATCTACCACCACTTTTATTCCTTTATCTTCAAATACCTGGTCGCCTTCTTTGATCACGTTGTCAAACTCCAGTTTATACGACAGACCAGAGCAACCTCCCCCTTCAACACCTACACGGATAAATGCATCACCCGGCTTATTCTCCTCTTTCATGAGATGAAGAGCTCTTTCTTTTGCTTGTTCCGAAACTGTTATCATTTTGATTATCAATTATATAACTACGTATCCTTATTTAGAATAATTCTAAACACAATGCAAAAATACCTAAAAGTGGGTAGATGGCCAAGAAATTTAAAGGGAAAATGGTGGGCTGCAAATGATGTTTGAAATAATGAAAAGAAGTTTAAAATTCAGGATAAAAGCACATTTTCCATCTTCCATCTTTAGCTTCCATTGTTGTTATATCTTTGGCATTCCAAAATCGCTCAAAATATTGGTTACCAGTAACAAAATAGCGCAACAACTTTCAATTTCAATTGGCAACCTGCTGTTCAGACATTTTTTTCCGGTCTATAATATTATTTACCCGCTTTTTAAATACAGGCAGGATGCTGACGAAATAGAGTTCCTAAAACGTACAGTTAAAAAAGGAGATGTTGTTCTTGATATTGGCGCCAATATTGGCTTTTACAGTAAAATTCTGTCAGGCCTGGTTGGAGCATCGGGTAAGGTATATAGCTTTGAACCCGACAAAGTGAATTTCAATTACTTTCTGAAAAACACCAACAGCTTAACAAATATTGTCCCTGTTAACAAAGCGGTTGCCGATCAAACAAAAACATTAAAACTGTATACTTCCAAATTACTAAATGTGGACCACCGCACTTATAAGGTAGATGAATACGAGAAAGAGCTAACGATCGATGCTGTGAGCATTGATGATTTTGTAAACGACGTATTTAAAGTTGATTTTATCAAGATGGATATACAGGGGTTTGAGCTGACAGCATTGAAGGGCATGGTTAAAACAATTTCACTAAATCCCGATCTAAAAATAATTATGGAATTATGGCCACATGGATTGCAAAAATCGGGTACCTCATTTGATGAATTCTTCTCCTTTTTTAGAACCCTGAAATTAAAATTATACGCCTTAAATGGAATTGACTTAACTCCGTACAATGGAAGTGAATTGAAACACGATTTTTCTTATTCAAAAGAATATTATTTTAATATCTTGATATCCAATAAATAAGATGAAGCAAAATAAGGGACAGAATACAAATGCCGTTAAACATAAAAGCAAAAGCACCGATGGCAACTTTTTACTGCCCAGAATCGAGCGGCGTTTACTTAATAATGAGCGTTTAATTTTCTATACTTTATGTTTTCTGTGTTTATTGTTCAGCTTTTTTTTATTTAATGCCCGCGTAAGTGAAGGTAATGACGATTCCCTTTACATTGAAGCCGGATATAATTACGCGCATAATTTTTCAAATTATTCTTATACAGCGAATGCGCCGATGTATCCGCTTTTTCTTGGTGGGTTAACTGTATTATTTGGCATTAACCTTATTGCTTTCAAACTTTTTTCAGTTCTTTTTAACTTTTTGGGTGTTGTATTCTTATATAAATCTTTTAAGGGTCGCGTCCCTTATATTATTTTATTTACAGTTTGCTTTACCGTTGCTATAAATAGTTATTTCCAATATTTCGCCAGCCAGACATATACGGAATCTTTATTTTTAGCATTGCAGTTTATTTTCCTTTACTATTTTTTCAGACTACTTGACAAAAACGAGAAGGGCGAGGATCTGACGAAAAGAAAACACCTTGGATTATGGTTAAACATTGGAGGACTTCTCTTTTTACTGATAATGGCACGCAATGCTGCTGTAGCAGCGATTCCAGCTATTATTCTCTTTTTTATTTTTATAAAGAAACATAAATATATTTTATGGGCAATTGGCTCATTTCTTGTGTTCAAAATTCCTTATGAAATCATTCATTCTTTTCTTTGGAAACAAAAAGATCAGTTTAGTTCTCAATTTAGTATTCTGAAATTGAAAGATCCATATATGCCTAATAAAGGCGAGGATGATTTATTAGGTTTTGTTTCACGCTTTTTTGACAATATTCAGCTGTATTTATCTAAACGCTTTTTTCAAGTACTAGGATTTTTCTCCGAAAATTATAATGAAGTAAATTTAACATGGGCTATCGTAGTTATTGCTTTAATTGTTATTGGCTTCATTAAGGCACTGCGATCAAATAATAGAGTGCTATTCTTTGCTGTTCTGTATATGTCATCTCTTGTTGCGCTTACATTTATAATGCTTCAAGCCAGGTGGGATCAACCCAGACTGATCATGATTCATATGCCTATCATGCTTATTACCATTTTATATGGAATATTTCAATGGGTAAAAAATTCTCCATACGCTCAAAATTTGTTTGTATTGATATGCTTAATCATACTGTCCTCAAGCTTTATTTCTTCATTTAAAAAATCGGCAAACAATATCCCAATTGTTATAAAGAATCTGAAAGGAGATAAGTATTTTGGTTACACTCCTGACTGGAAAAACTTTTTTAAAATGAGTGAGTGGTGTTCTGGCAATTTACCAGATACTGCATTAGTTGCGAGTCGAAAAGCTTCTATGTCCTTTATTTACGGGAATGGAAAAAAGTTTTTTCCTGTATATAAGGTTTTTGCACTTGACACAACAACAGGATATTCAAATCCCGATTCTGTCCTGGCGTACTTTAGGAGGAATAAAGTAACGCATGTAGTTCTGGCGAGCCTGCGCCGTGATCCGGCTAAAGCAGATGGCAATGTAATTAACACTCTACACCGCATGATGGAACCAATTGCAAAAAAATATCCCGAAAAAATTAAATTGATTCATCAGATACCTTCTCCTGTGGAATCTCAGATCGAGCCTGCTTTTCTTTATCAAATTAATTACTGATGAGCTTTTTAAAATATAAAATAGAAACGCATCTTGACGACCCCCAAACAACTTTGCTGCATCGTGAGATCATTTTATCAAAGCCATTTTTGAAACAAATTTACATTGATTGGTATTTGATTTTTAAAAGACACCTTGCTGAAGTGCCGGAGGGCAAACTTCTCGAAATTGGTTCCGGAGGCGGCTTTATTAAGGAAGTTATTCCTTCAGTTATTACATCAGACATTATGCCCCTTAATCATTGCGACATGACTTTTTCAGCCGAAGAAATTCCATTTAAAGATTGTGAGTTAAGTGCAATCTTTATGATCAATGTCTTTCATCACATACCAAAACCATACTTATTTCTCGCTGAAGCGCAACGTACACTTAAAAAGGGTGGAAAAATTATTATGATCGAACCTGCAAATAGTATCATAAGTCGTTTTATTTATAAAAACTATCATCACGAACCTTTTGATGAAAAAGGTTCGTGGGAAATTCAATCTTCAGGTCCCCTTTCAGGATCTAACCAGGCTTTGCCGTATATTTATTTTGAACGGGATATTAAAAAATTTCAGGATACCTACCCAAAACTTAGGTTAAAAACGATTGAGTACCATACACCAATTCGTTACGTTTTAAGCGGAGGCGTTTCGAGAAAGTCACTGGTACCAGATTGGAGTTATAGCGCCTTTAAAGGAATTGAATGGCTCCTTTCCCCAATATTACGCCAAATTGGGTTGTTTGAAACTATAGTTTTAGAAAAAACAGTTAATTAGTCTATTTTCTTTCATTTGCAAAGACAAATTATTGA
Organism: Bacteroidota bacterium; assembly: GCA_016183775.1. NCBI lineage: Bacteria > Pseudomonadati > Bacteroidota > Bacteroidota bacterium. The sequence goes on along the minus strand of JACPDY010000066.1, from coordinate 14,509 downwards.
TTTTCAGCTAAAATGGATTAAATTTACTTGTTCAATTAAAAAAAATTCTATGGAAACAAAGTACTTCCGATTACTGATGTTCTTACTCTTAATTTCTGCTTTTACTAAAACATTTGGCCAGGCAAACCTGGATAGCGGATTAGTTGCATGCTATACCTTTAAGGGTGATGCGAATGATCACAGCGGAAACAATAATAATGGGGTGGTAACTGGCGCTACTTTGGCTTCTGATAGATTCGGCAATTCAAATAGTGCATATCTGTTCAATGGTTCAACCGACCATATTGCTATAAGCAATTTTAATAACCTTATTTCAAAAAACGAACTAACTATTAGCCTTTGGGCAAAGGCTACCTCACTGACATCAAATTGTCCTATTTTACTGTCTCCTGATGCTTCTTCTGATCGCTGCGTTGCATGTGTTCAATATGTAGCTTCTCCATCTGCTGTTATCTGGGATTATGGCAATATATTTAGTGGAGGACGAACATTTATTGATGGAATTACATATCAATCAAAATGGGATCATTATGTATTCATTGTCAGCCAATCAAAAAATATTAAAAAAGTATTTAAAAACAATGTCCAAATAAGTAGTACTGCTTATACTTCCTCGTTGACTAACAAAAATCGAACACTTTTTATAGGCGGAGGCACTGATGCCAGTGGGGGAGACATAGGCTTCACAGGTTATTTAGATGATATTCTTATTTTTGATCGTGCAATCACCGCTTCTGAAGTTGATGAATTATTTAATTATCCGGCGAATAGTTGTATCCCGACTGCAAACAAATTAGATAGCGGATTGGTTGCTTGTTTCCCTTTTAAAGGGGATGCAAATGATTATAGCGGAAATAATCGTAATGGGGTAGTCAACGGTGCATCCTTAGCTCCTGATAGATTTGGCAACTCAAATAGCGCTTATTTATTCAACGGATCTTCTGATAATATAGCAGTAAATAATTTCAATAATCTTATTTCACAAAATGAACTTTCCATTAGTCTTTGGGCGAAAGCCACCTCATTAACATCAAATGCGGTTTTTATGCTTTCCCCTGACAATACTGCCGACCGTTTAGTTGGAGCTGTACAATATATAGCTTCGCCATCTGCAATCTTTTTTGACTATGGCGACATCTTTAATAATGGCAGAACGATGATAAATGGCATTACTTATAAATCAGCTTGGGATCACTATGTTTTTATTATTAGTCAATCTAAAGGCATTAAAAAAATATACAAAAATGATAGTGTAGTAAGTAGCACAGCTTATACATCTTCTTTGATTAACAGAAATAAAACATTGTTGATAGGTGGGGGAACTGATGCCAGCTTGGGAGACATTCATTTTACTGGTTATATAGATGATATACTCATTTATAATCGTGCAATTACAGCTTCAGAAATTGATCAAATTTACAAAGGCTATACTTGCAGTTCTGCCTTTTCTGCCTCGCCAACCAGTGTTTGCCAAGGCGATTCGGTTCAGTTCACCGATAATAACAAGAAAAACCCCACAAACTGGAAATGGACTTTTTCAGGCGGCAACCCTTCTACTTCAGCACTGAAAAATCCAAAAATCTCTTATCCGGCTGCAGGTTCTTATGATGTAGTTTTAATTGTAACTGATTCTGTTGGGATTGATACAATAACTTATAAAAAATACATTACGGTTTTATCTCCGCCTACACCTTCCATAACTGTTAATGGGGGAAATACTTTTTGTTCCGGCACGGGCAGCTTAAGCTCCAATTATTCATCCGGGAACCAATGGCTCTTTAATGGAAATCCGATTACCGGCGCAACAGCGCAAAATTATTATCCGACACAAACCGGATTTTACACTTTAAAGAAGACGGATGCCAACGGATGTACCGCTATTTCAAATCTTGCTTCTGTAACAGTCTTACCTAAACCAACAGCAGGAGTTAATGCGGCAAACAACACCATTTGCAATGGTCAGTCCACAAATTTAAATGGCACGGGGGATGGTACTTATACCTGGTCCACTGCTGAAACAACAAGTTCAATTATGGTATCACCAGGTGCAACAACTACCTATACTTTAACGGTAACAGGCAGCAACAGCTGTACGGCCACTGCCACACAAACAATAACAGTTAATCCTGTTCCACCTGTTCCAACAATATTGCAAAACGGGAGCTTGCTCGCATCATCAGCTTCAACCGGAAATCAATGGAACCTAAATGGCAGTCCTATAGGCGGTGCGACAGGTCAGTTTTATACTCCAACCGTTTCAGGCTTTTATTCAGTGACTGTAACAAATGGGTTCGGCTGCTCCTCTACTTCAACCATTTTAAATTTTACGTTAACAGGAATAAATAATCTGAGCTTGCCGGATGCGTATATAAATATATATCCAAATCCTTCGGATGGCTACCTGAATATTGATTTCGGTTCTGCACTAAATGAACGTATGACGGTGACAATATTCAATACACTGGGCGAGGTTGTTTATTCCAAAAATATACTGCCCGGTAATAAATTATTATCCGTTAATTTATCGGGAGTTATAAGTGACGGGATATACACCCTGATGTTACAAAATAATTCCGGAAGAAGGATAGAAAAGGTTGTTTTTGCGGAGTAAACAAATTTTTTCTATTTGTGCTAAAAACGGGGATGCTAAAAACATCTCCGTTTTGCTTTATATAACTACAGACTAATAATTGCAAAGTAATTCATTTGTATATTTTTTACGTTCCTATTGTCAGAAGCCTGCCTGTCAGTAGACAGGGAACGTGCCACATATTCTTACTGTTTATCAAAAACTCATGATTAATTCCCCTGAACATATTTTATATGATACTGAAGTTCAAGTGCCTGCTTGCATCGCTTTCGCAAAGCTTCAGCGGAGCCAAACTGGACAGACCTGGAACCCGCATTTTATGCTTATTATGGCTCTAGTATAAATTACACATGCTCGTTTCATCCATTAAATAATTATGACTATATTTGTCATGTATAAAATATTCATAAAATGAAAACCTTTCCCACAATAATTAAAGAAGCACGTGTAGCCAAAAACATGACCATGATGGAAGCGGCCCATAAGCTTGAAATGGATCAGGGTTTATTGTCGAAGATCGAAAGTGGCAAAAGGCTGGCAAGCAGGCCACAGGTAAATAAACTGGTGAAACTATTTGGCTTAAACGAAAAAGAAGTGATCGCTCAATACATAAGCGATAAAATATTAGCTGAATATGGTGAGGATCCTTATTTTCTGGATGGATTACTGGTAGCTGAGCAAAGGACAGGCTACGGCAAAAAAGAAGAAGAAATGAAAACAACGGGACCAGATCCCGAAATCAGGCTGCTGTTGGATAAGATTGATATGCTGAAAGCGGAATGGGAAACCATTAAACCGCTTTCAAAAGCACAATTGCACAACCTGGGAGAGTACTTTGATATTGCATATACCTATGAAAGTAACCGCATAGAAGGAAATACCCTTACCATGCAGGAAACCGCCCTCGTGGTGAACAAAGGCATAACCATTGGCGGACGTTCCATGCGTGAACACCTGGAAGCCATTAATCACCAACATGCGATCGATTACATAAAAGACATCATACGTTCAAAATATAAATTTGATGAACGGTTGGTAAAAGATATTCACTCACTTGTTCTAAGGGGGATTGACAATGAGAATGCCGGCAGATACCGCAATGTGAATGTGCGCATATCCGGCAGCCGGCATGTGCCATCCGAATATTATAAGCTGCCTGAATTGATGCATGGCTATTTTAGTTATTATAAACGGTCAAAAAAAATGCACCCCGTATTACTGGCCGCTAACATGCATGAAAAGCTCGTTACCATTCATCCCTTTATTGATGGAAATGGCCGTACAGCGCGACTTATAATGAATTTGATCTTATTGCAAAATGGCTACACAATCGCCATTATACCGGGTGACAATAAAAGCCGTTTTGCATATTATGATGCGCTTGAGAAAGTTCAAACGCAAAAAGGAAGCACGGCTTATATATTATTTATCGCCCGGCAGGTAAAGAATTCATTGATGGAATTTATTAAAGCTGTGAAAGGGAAAAGATAATAATCATAATGAAACATTGCAGTATCAATAATTAATTACCTGCTGTACCGTGTTAACCGGCAACTCACGATACTCATATTGCTGCGTACGCAATTGTGGCTCAAAACCAGCTTCGCGTATCGCATCCTGTATGCCTTTCGAAGTAAACCGGTGGGGCGCACCGGCCGCGGAAACTACATTCTCCTCGATCATAATTGAACCAAAATCATTCGCCCCGGCATGTAAACACAATTGGGCTACCTGTTTACCTACGGTCAGCCAACTGGCTTGTATATTCTTAATATTCGGCAGCATAATGCGGCTCATCGCGATCATACGCACATATTCATCGCCGGTAACATTATTTGAAATTCCTTTATGACGTTTCAACAAAGTGCCATCGTCCTGAAATGGCCATGGAATAAATGCAAGAAATCCTTTGGCAGTTGCCGGTTTTTCATCCTGTACCTGGCGCAAAAGCACCAAATGCTCAAAACGCTCTTCAATAGTTTCAATATGCCCGAACATCATCGTCGCGGATGTGGTCAGATTAAGCCTGTGCGCTGCACGCATTACATCCAGCCATTCACGACCTCCGCATTTTCCCTTTGAGATCAGGCGCCTCACCCTGTCGTTCAGGATTTCGGCACCGGCACCGGGCAGTGAATCAAGCCCTGCATCGATCAATGCTTTCAACACTTCTGTATGCGTTAATTTTTCGAGTTTTGCAATGTGCGCTATTTCAGGAGGGCCGAGTGAATGAAGTTTCAGATCAGGATATAAAGTCTTTAGCTGCCTGAACAGGTCAACATAAAATTTCAAGCCCAGATCGGGGTGATGGCCGCCCTGAAGCAAAAGTTGCTCTCCTCCCAGGCGGAATGTCTCTTCAATTTTACGTTTATATGTTTCAATATCGGTGATATAAGCTTCTTTATGCCCGGGGATACGGTAAAAATTGCAGAACTTACAATTAGCAATACATACATTCGTGGTATTAACGTTGCGATCAATGATCCAGGTTACTTTGTTATCCGGCTTTTGGATCTTACGGAGTTCATTTCCCACAAACATCAATTCAGCAGTCGGCGCATTCCTGAACAGAAACACACCTTCCTCAATAGAAAGATGTTCAAAATTCAATGCCCGCTTTAAAAGTGAATCAATGATCATGCACCTGCGAATTACGAATAAAAGACGAATTTACGAATCCTTTAGCATAATCAGATACTATTCCAGATTCGCAAATTCGGTCTATTCGTAATTCGCAGGAGAGCCATACTTATTTTGTTTAATTTAGCGCATTATTAACAATACAACCATGTCGGGTAAAATACGTGTAGGAATAAGCCAGGGTGATATTAACGGGATCGGCCTGGAGGTTATTATTAAAACCTTTGTTGATCCTGCAATGGAGGAGTTATGCATCCCTATTCTTTTTAGTTCACAAAAAACAGCCTCCTATCACCGTAAAGCTATGGGAGTTGAGGATTTCAGCTTCAATATTATCCGTGATATTGATCAGGCAAATCCTAAAAAACCCAATCTGCTGAACCTTTATGAAGAAGAAGTGAATTTTGAATTGGGGAAGTCAACTCCTTCAGGGGGTAAGTATGCTTTTAAATCGCTTGAAACGGCCTGCAATGCATTAGCCACTAACAAAATTGATGTGCTGGTTACTGCCCCCATCAACAAACACAATATACAATCGGAGGAATTTCAGTTCAAAGGACATACCGAATATCTTGATCAAAAATTTGCCGGTGGAAAAGATGAAGCATTAATGTTGATGGTATCCGACACACTAAAAGTGGGCCTGGTTACCGGTCATATCCCGGTTGAAAAAGTAGCGGGATCTGTTTCGGTTGAAAAAATAATTAAACGCATCAAAACTCTGAATCGTACACTGATAGAGGATTTTGGAGTGCGTAAGCCCAGAATTGCTGTATTGGGACTTAACCCCCATGCAGGAGACAATGGGACAATTGGCAATGAAGACATACAGGTGATCACAACAGCAATTAATAAAGCGAAAGACGAAAGTATCCTTGCATACGGGCCTTATCCGGCTGACGGCTTTTTTGGGAATTCGACTTATCTTCAGTTTGACGCTGTGTTAGCCATGTACCACGACCAGGGATTGATTCCATTTAAAACAATAGCATTTAACAATGGTGTAAATTATACCGCGGGATTGCCTGTGGTCCGCACTTCACCCGATCATGGTACCGCATACGCGATCGCAGGCAAGAACATAGCCTCCGAAGAATCCTTTCGTAAAGCCATTTACACAGCCCTCGATATTTTCAGGAAACGAAATGAATACAAGCAGATCTCTGCCAATCCCCTTAAATCAACACCATTACGTAAGGAGTGACTCCAGCAATAAATAAGGTATTGAACCGGGCTGGTGTTTTTATCCTGCTATGTATGCTCTTCGCATGCTCATGCGGCAAGTCGCCATTGGCGCAATATGGAGAATCATTTGAAAAAGTGATGCGATCGGATACCGGCCTATTCAGGGGGCTTACGCTTGGTGTATCCAAAGAACAAATCGCGAAGTCTGAACCAATAGGTCTCAAAGAGGAAGACAGCAACGACGGCATCGACTACCTGTTCTATGAGCTGGGCATTGATTCAACTACAAGCTATACCATTGCTTATTATTGCCCCGATAACCGACTAAACAATATTGAGGCCGACATTTATTTGTTAAATGAACCGCAGGCAGCGGAGCTGTTTACTTCTTTTAAGACTTATTTTGAAAAAAAATACGGAAAGCCTGAAACCGAGGGCGACTTCTTACTCTGGATCGCCGAAACGGGTTCCGGAAAGGCCCGCATTGCGCTTGCCGATGAAAGCCCCACCTATAAACGCGGCAAATTAACATTGGTCATACATAACGCGAAAGATTGACCAGACGCAGGACCATAATTAACTTCCCGATATTTATGAAGTTTGTTGCCAAAAACTTAAATTAGCAAACCAGTTGATCAGCTATGAACGACATTCTGCTTGAAGTAAAGAATTTAGTCACCGAATTTCGTACAGAAGACGAAACGATCAGGGCGGTTGATAATATTTCATTCTCCTTACGTAAAGGCAAAACCATTGGGATCGTTGGAGAATCGGGATCAGGAAAATCGGTAACCGCTTTATCGGTTATGCGGCTTATAGCCAATCCTCCCGGCCGCGTCGTTGGAGGAGAGATCATCTACCATTCCAAAGAGTCGGGCCCTGTTGACCTGTTAAAAATTACCGAAAAAAACATGCGGAAATTCCGGGGGAATGAGATCGCCATGATCTTCCAGGAGCCCATGACATCGCTGAACCCTGTTTTTACATGCGGGGATCAGGTGATGGAAGCCATTGTGCTGCATCAGAAAATTTCCAAAAAAGAAGCGAAAATAAAAACGATAAGCCTGTTCAAAGAGGTTCAACTGCCCCGCCCGGAAACCATATTCGACAGCTATCCCCACCAATTATCAGGCGGACAAAAGCAGCGGGTGATGATCGCCATGGCGATGTCGTGTAACCCTTCCATTTTGATCGCGGATGAACCAACGACAGCCCTGGATGTTACCGTTCAAAAAACAATTCTTGAACTGATGCAAAAGCTGCAGCAGGAACATCACATGGGTATTTTATTTATCACTCATGATCTTGGCGTGATCGCCGAACTGGCTGATCATATTGTGGTGATGTACAAAGGAAAGATCGTTGAACAGGGGGCTACGCTTGATATTTTTTCTGATCCGCAACATCCTTATACCAAAGGGCTGCTTGCCTGCAGGCCACCCCTAAACAAGCGCCTGCACTGGCTTCCCACCGTTTCGGATTTTATGCAAACGGATGACGCCGGAGTGATGTACGAGAGCACTAAATCGATCCAGGAGGTTACAGAAAAACTTATTATCACCGGGGAGGAACGCAAGCAGCATCACAAAATAATTTACGCCAAAGAACCCCTGCTAGAGTTAAAAAATATCAAAACGTATTTCCCCATCCGTAAAGGGATGTTCGGGAAAGCAACTTCATACGTAAAAGCGGTTGATGATGTGAGTTTTAACGTATATCCGGGCGAAACACTCGGATTGGTGGGTGAATCAGGCTGCGGGAAAACCACATTGGGCCGTACCATTTTACGTTTGATAGAACCCAGCGAAGGAGAGATCATTTTCCGCGGACAAAATATCACACACATTTCAACACGGGAGATGCGCGCTTTGCGCAAAGACATCCAGATTATTTTCCAGGATCCCTATTCATCGCTCAACCCCCGTATTACAATCGGTGAAGCTATTATGGAACCCATGCAGGTTCATAAAATTCACGACAATAACAAAATGCGAAAAGAAAAAGTGATCGAACTCCTCAACAGGGTTAACATGAATGAGTCACATTTCTATCGCTACCCCCATGAATTTTCCGGCGGGCAGCGGCAACGTATTTGTATAGCACGCGCGCTGGCACTTAACCCGCAATTTATCATTTGCGATGAGTCCGTATCAGCGCTTGACGTTTCGGTGCAGGCACAGGTGCTTAACCTGTTGAATGAATTAAAAAAAGAATTTTTGTTTTCGTACATTTTTATTTCACACGATTTGTCGGTTGTAAAATTCATGAGCGATCGCATGGTTGTAATGAGTCACGGAAAAGTTGCTGAAATAGGAGATGCCGATGACATTTACCTGAATCCTCAAACTCAATACACTCAAAATCTTATTAACGCCATACCAAAAGGCGAACTGGCCGATATTGAGGCCGCCATTGAAAAGAAAAAAAGCTGGAAACAGCCAGAAACAGAAAAAGTACCGGGAGATAGCGGCATTTAGTAACAATAAATAATAATATACTTGCAGGAAGTTCAGGACAACCTTACTCCTTTACATGAGAAGCGGATCGTTTACATTATTTTGTTCATTATATTTTTTGTCACTTCCCTCCTGGCCTGGTTCTCTACCGGCACCTATGAAAGCGGGGACAGCATACAGCATTATTTAATTGCACGCTACTCGTTTAAACATCCTGAATTATTTTTCGATCACTGGGGAAAACCCCTTTTCACATTGCTTGCCAGCTCATTCGCCCAATTCGGGTTTTTCGGCATTTGTTTATTCAACATCTCTTGCGCCACAGCAACCGGGCTTGTTGCTTATAAAACAGCCAGCCTGATCGAACCCCGAAGACCCTGGCTCGCTCCCGTTTTTGTCCTGTTTGCCCCTATCTATTACGTCACACTTATTTCAGGATTAACAGAACCATTGTTTGCATTGGTTTTAATCACCGGAATTTATTTTTGTTTGAAACAAAATTTTTTAATTGCAGGTATAATTGTTTCCTTTCTGCCCTTTATCCGTACAGAAGGATTTTTATTGCTGCCCCTGTTCGCGCTTGTATTTGTTACTCAGCGAAAATATAGTCTTTGCCTGGTGCTGCTTACCGGTACGATCATTTATTCCGTGGCCGGCTGGTTTCATTACCATTCATTATTCTGGATATGGAATGAGAACCCTTATAAAGGCGCTGAAGATATTTACGGACGCGGCAGCTTGTTTCACTTTATTGGCAAAAACGAATTTATTCTCGGAACGCCGCTTGTTATTTTATTTGTGCTCGGTATTTTCAACTATGTAATGTCTAAAAGAAAAACTTCACTTACCGAACTGTTCCTCATCCCCGGAATATTTTTCATTTATCTCGCCGCTCATTCTGTTTTTTGGTGGAAAGGCCTGTATAGCTCTTTGGGTTTGATACGGGTGATGGCGGGCGTAACACCTTTAGCGGGATTATTGGCATTAAAAGGAACAAACACCTTAATGGAATTTCTTTCGCGCATCAAATTGTTGAACAAATTCCCCTTCTTACAAACAACTGTTCTATCAATTATTATTGCTCTTATTATATGGATGCCCTTCAAACAGCATCAATTTCCCCGTTCATTGGGTTATGAAGATGAAGTGGTGAAACAGGCAGCCGATTGGATAAAACAAGGCCAGACGGCTGCCTCAATGTATTGCTATCAATATCCTTACTTGTCCGTTTTTCTCAATCTGGACCCGTTTGACAGCGATCACTACACACCCCTTTGGTCAATGCAGACAGAAAATCTTTCAGCAGGATCAATAGTGATCTGGGATAGTCATTTTAGCCCGAATGAAGCCAAATTACCGTTAAGTCTATTGACCGAAAATTCAAATTTTGAGTTACTGAATACATTTAAAGCAGATCCAGCTAAAACTCCGGACGATAAAAGCCTATTCGAGATCTATATTTTTAAAAGAAAATAGAGTTTATATCGAATAAATTTTTTTGTGGGTTTTAGTGTTTTTGTGCTTTAGTGGCAATTGGATTTTGGCCACCAAAGCACGAAAGCTCTAACCCTTCCTGCCGGCAAGGGTTTCAACTAACGAATGAGACCAATGAATGCGGATCAATCCTCATAACAAATCACAATGAACCTAATAATTTGCATTCTATTTTAAGTTATCTCAAAAATAGTACTCATTGTGTGCCGAGTCAGGTTGAGTTCCGTCGAAACCTGTGGGAAAGCCAGCCAACGCTACATTTCAACAAGCTCAATCTGACCACGTGCACTGCATTTATTAAAAAATTCATTTTTGAGATGGCTTCTAATATTTGGATCTAAATTTTAACTTTGTGACATTATGATATTAGGCAAAAAACTTGTGATCGTTCTTCCGGCCTATAATGCCGGTCTTACCCTTCAACAGACTTATAGCGAAATTCCTTTTGATATAGTGGACGAGGTGATCCTTGTTGATGACGCAAGTAAAGACAACACCGTTGAAGTGGCAAAACAGATCGGCATTAAACACATCATTTCGCATGAGAAGAACAAAGGGTACGGAGGCAACCAAAAAAGTTGTTACGACAAAGCGCTGGCATTAGGAGCCGATATTGTGATCATGCTGCACCCGGATTATCAGTATACTCCCAAACTTATTCCTTCCATGGCAAATATTGTTGCACAGGGGTTGTACGATGCTGTATTCGGATCACGCATACTTGGCAAGGGGGCCTTAAAAGGCGGCATGCCTCTTTACAAATTTATTTTTAACCGCATGCTTACTTTATCGCAAAATATATTAATGAATCAGAAACTTTCCGAATATCATACCGGCTATCGTGCATTCTCAAAGCAGGTATTGGAAAAGATCAACTACCACGCTAACTCCGACGATTTTGTATTCGACAACCAAATGGCAGCCCAGGTGTTTTATGCCGGCTTTGAAATTGCCGAAGTCACTTGTCCAACCAAATATTTTAAAGAAGCGTCATCAATAAATTTCAAGCGCAGCGCAGTATATGGACTGGGTGTGTTATGGGTGTCATTTCAAAGCACTAAAGCACCAAATCCCACTAAAAATAAAAATACGAACGACCAAATCCTTAACTAAACAACATTGAATAAACATTTAATGTTGTTTAGTTAAGAGAGTATTTTGGTGAAAACCTGCCTGACCGACAAGCAGGTTTGGAGTTTTGGTGACAAAAATCAACTCGCCACCAAAGCACTAAAGCACCAAATCCCACTAAAAAGAAAAATACGAACGACCAAATCCTTAACTAAACAACATTGAATAAACATTGGTAATTTAGCATCAGGGAGCACTTGGCAGATTGGTCGTTTTTCGTTAACTTCATAAAAACATTTTAAATGGAAAAAGTTGTTCGAATTACCTCTTTTCGTGAACAATCAGATGATGCTGATATAGACTATTGGCTTTCTAAAACTCCCCAACAACGCATTGCCGCACTTACTAAACTGGTAATTGATTATTGCTACTTTAAAAATATTCCTCTTAAAATGGCAAAAATTGTTACCATAAAGAAATTGTCTGAACAAGATGGAGATCTGTAGCGAATTCAAAGAAATGGTTCAGTGCCTTAATAATAATCAGGTAGAAGATCGGTGTGGTAAAGTTTAGAATTTTTGAGCTGAAGTGATCCATTCTCATCAGAGTGCTCTTTATAATTTCCATTGTATTTTAACAAAAACCAGCTAAATTTAGGCTTGTTCGTCATAGAGATCAGGTCTAAAATTTTTATTGCTCTTTTGTAATGCCGGAAAAAACAATGATAGATCAATCAATATATTCATTACAGGGCAATTTACGACTGCAGCTTATTGAAATGTATCATTCAGCCAATGCCGGTCATATTGGCTGTTCACTCAGCTGCATTGACCTGATGATAGGCTCTCTGATTCATCATAAAAAGGAGGAGGACTCTTTTATTTTATCAAAGGGCCATGCGGCAGCTTCGCTTTATGTTTGCCTAAATCACACAGGCGAAATTTCTAACGAGGAATTAAACACATTTTATAAAAACGGAACCAAATTACCGGCTCACCCGGCAGCAAATAAATTTAGCGGGATACCTTTCGCCCTCGGGTCTTTGGGTCACGGATTTCCTATTGCGGCAGGAATAGCAAAAGCCAACAAATTAAAAAAGAATACTGCCTATTCTTATGTATTAATGTCGGATGGAGAAACGAACGAGGGGACAACATGGGAAGCAGCCCATTTTTCCGTAATGCATAAACTCGATAATTTAATTGTGCTCATAGATAAGAACGGACTACAAGGCTTTGGCAATACAAAAGATATTTTGGGAGATACCGCCAGTGAAGAAAAATGGCAGACATTGGGCTTTGAAGTATTAAGTATAAACGGCCATGATCTTGAACAAATAATAAACGGGATTGATAAATTAAAGAAATCGAAAAACAGTAAACCAAAAGTTATTATCGGGAATACTGTTAAAGGCAAAGGAGTTAGTTTCATGGAAAATGAAATGAAATGGCATTATCTTCCGTTAGATCCCAGATTATATCAGCAGGCAATCAATGATATAAAAAAACAATATAGTGCGTAAGGCTTTTTCAAACATAATAAGTAAGGTTGCCGAAGATGAAAAGGTTATTTTCATCACAGGTGATCTTGGCTTTAATGCCTTTGAAAATATACAGGAAAGTATGAAGGACAGGTTCATCAATACCGGTGTGGCCGAACAAAATATGATAGGCGTAGCCGCCGGCCTCGCGCACAAAGGATATAAAGTTTTTTGTTACAGTATCGCACCTTTTATAACATATCGTTGTTTAGAGCAGATAAGGATAGATGTTTGTTTTCATAAGCTTCCTGTGTTTATTGTAGGCAATGGGGGCGGATATGGATATGGCATCATGGGCGCAACTCATCATTCCATCGAAGACATTGCCTGCATGAGCAGTATGCCGGGGATGACTTGTTATGTTCCTTCATTTGTTGAAGAGGTGGAAACTTCAGTTTTGAAAATTCTTGAATCAGGTGCGCCGGCTTATTTACGTTTAGGACTTGGAAAAAAAAGTCTGATCAAACAAACAAAACCGGAGTCAGTCAACACAGTATCTTCTTCTCCCGAAGCAAAAATAACTATCCTCGCTCTTGGGCCGGTCATCAATAATGTAATTGCAGCTATTGAAAATGCGGGATATAAAGACAAGGTGAATTTATTCTCTGCCGTTAAGCTCCCTTTTGAAAATTTAAATGCTGCATTTTTGCAGAGCGTTACAAACACAAAAAAACTACTTGTGGTTGAGGAACATATCGCCAGGGGAGGTATTGCGGAACACCTCGCTTTAAGTTTAATGAATAATAATATCCATTTAAATAAATTTAAATCTTTGCACGCGCTCGGTTACCCGAACGGTTTATATGGCGACCAGAATTATCATCAAACACAATCAGGCATTGATCCAGGGAATATTCAAAAAATAATAAAAGAGTGGCTTACAATGAGTAACCCCGATGCAGAGCATCGGGGAATTCACTAGTGTTAAGTTAAGTATAATTTGAAAGAGCAATATAATATAGAACTTAATGACATTGCACTTGAAGTGATGTCATCCCTGATTTTATATGTCATTTTAAAATTAACCTGACACTAGAATATCCTGGCTGCCTTTTCTGTTTATACCGAAGGAACTTGATTTTTAAACCCGCCCGGATGAACTCCGTTCGGACGGGGATTTTGATGCTCAGCATATCCCGTTCTAAGCCAACCTGACTGCCGGTCAGGCAGGTTTGGCTTATGAAAAAGCCTTAAATTGACTAAGAACCGGTATCCTTAATCATTGGAATATTTGTGCAGAAGCCCGGGAAGAATTAAAGCGTATCCCTGCTTTGATTAAAAGACATTACCCTAAAATTGCGCATAATACTTAATTAAAATGCCTAAATGATTATTTAAAATTAGGTATTTATACGGATTGTTGGTGTTGCTTAATGATGGTACTTTAGGCGCAAATGAATAACCCCGAGGCAGAGCCTCGAGGTATCGCGTTACTCGAACAAGCTTAATTGATTTTTATGAAACCTTTTATAAACATTTTTTTCATTGCCTTGATTGTGAATATACTGTTGAATTACATCTTCGTTTGCATAT